>CADBNO010000056.1 GCA_902796105.1 uncultured Lachnospiraceae bacterium
GCCTTCTGAACCATTGCGCTATAAGCCTTCACATTCATATTCGGATCCAACGGAATGATACAATCCCGATATTCACTGATATCATATGCACTGTAAAGATTGTCCTCAAAATAACCACTGCTGGGCTTTACCGTTGCCACTACATCGTAGTGCATGCCTTCCGACTTCGCATTATTGATCGTGTATACATACTCACTCGCATTTGCATAAACAACTCTTCCATTTTCCTGAAAGATATCTGTGCTCGGAATAGACGCCCCGGTCAGATCCTTTACATCAACATGATACGTAGTTGAACTTCCATCAGAAAGAGTACTCGACATAAAGCTGGAATTATTAAAATTTGTAGTGATCTTCGTCAACGTATAGGCCTTGAAGTTCTCCATGACAGCTTCGCCGACCGAAGTCGCTCTTTGCTGCCGTTTTGCTCTCAGGTTCGTACCGGAAGTTGAGGCAAAAATCTTCAAGGTGGGCGCCACCACAATGGCAAGAATCGTCATTGCGGTGATCACCTCCACCAAAGTCATACCTTTTTGATTCAATCTGCTGTGCTTCTGTTGTTTCGGCATTTTATGGATCCTCATAATCTGCTCCTCTTACTAAAACATGCTATTACTCTTCCGTTACCGTTGTACGGATATTCTCGTCGATCATATTCGGTCCGAACAGCTCCATACTTCCACTCATGTACTCAGACATATCAGGCTTCTTGTATTCCTTGTTCATACCCTCGAGGTTATAGTACGTGATATCAATGGTACCCTTGATCAGATTATTGGCATCGTTATCCTTCGCGTAGGAAATGGAATTCACGCCGATTCTGTAAGGGCTCTCATAAATCCGATTGATAACTGTCTTCAGATCAGCATAATCCGTTGTATTCCCGTAAGTCGCCTGTCTCTGTCTGAATACGATCTCAGAATTCAATCCCTCGATTCCTGCCGCTGTAACTGTCTCCTTGGGAATAGTATGGATTGCATCGTTACCGCTGATCTTGATATCGTCAAAATTGATGATTGCCGTATTGTTCAGATCCACCGCCATCATGATCGTATCTTCTTCTCTTGCGTTTCCGGGATAATCTGCCGTCAACGTATTGACTTCTCCGGTCATCCTGGTTTTTTCACTCTTGTAGAACGCCATGTTGTCGTAATACTGCTTCATATCCTCTACTTTTTGGCGAAGCTCTGCATTGGAAACCTTCAAAGCATCAGTCTTCTCATTATAATTCTTCACCACAAACATATAAACCAACAGGCACGCGCAGGCAACTGCAGCGATCACACCATAACAGATTTCTTTACTGGTCAACTTCTTCATGATTCTCTTCCTCCCTTATTAATTCTTTGCCGCGTTTGCATCATCCGGTCCATATCCCTGCGGATAATAGTGGCAGACGATCTGGAATGAAATCTTTGTCACAAGGGGTTCTAGAATCTCTACTTCGTTACCGTTCTCATCTTCGATCATATGGGTAGGAGCCTCTTCGTCCTCTCCATAGTCAATCTCTTCCTCTGTAAGACCGGTAACCTCAACAGCCATCACACTCTTGAAATCACGGAAGGTGTCGATAACCTTTGCCGCAATTTCCTTATTCTGTACTACCATGTCAATGGTACATTCTTCATCATTTGAGCTGAATGCCTCAAACACTACATCGTAAGGCATCTTCTGCTCCATCTCTTCCAGAAAAGCAACAAGATTGTCATTCGCATGCATGGACTTGCTGGTGCCAACCAGAATTTCATCGTACATCTTCTTGGTAGCCATATACTCATTATATGCAACCAATCCCTGTTCGTACTCAACCTCCAGCTGCTGCAGTCTCGTCTCTTCCTTCTTCTCTGCCGTATACGGAAGCACAGACATCAACACCATGGTGATCACCAGAACCAGTCCCAACACACCGACTAGAACGGAAACCAATGTGAAGTTAATTTCCTTGCTCAGCGCGCCCTTACCGGTATCATGGATGAAACCATCAACCGCCAGACCTGCACCGATACAGGAAGAATATGCATCACTCTTTTGCTTTACATCGGTATCTACTGCCTGAATATCCTGGAACATTCCGGCCTTGCGGCATACAATACCCAAAGCACTGCCGAGGATTTCCGGTACACCGTTGAACTGAGCACCCAAACCGACGATAGATACATTCTCAATCTCATTTCCGGTAAAATGAGAACTATAATAGTCAAATACTCTGAGGATACCGTTGATCATCGGAACCAAAGCTTCCGAAACCATCTGTCTGGCCTCGGGACGACCTGCCTCCTTGATGCCGGGTACCGGCTCAGCAGTACAGTTCTGCTTTGTGATCAGACGCCATACGCCCAAGGTATCTCCAGCGGCGAAGGTAGGCTGTGTTGCCACGGTCTGCAGCGCATCGCCCACACCGTAGTTGATGCTTCTCTGCAGCATCAGCACGCCATCCTTGAACACACTGATGATGGAATATTTTTCCTCCATCTTGATGATAGCCTGCACACCGCTTGCAGCCTGTCTTCTGGCAGTCTCGATAATGGTCGCACCACTACAGCATACGTTCACAATATCCAATTCGCAGGCAGCCGCCAACTTCTTGTAGGACTCCAACATCCCCTTCTCTGCCGCGAATATATTCACCCTGTGCTTGCCCTGATCCGGTCCGTCCGGGATCGTCTGCACCAAAGAGTGAGTCACTTCGTAATCAGCCAGGCTGACCGGGAAATAATCCGCCAGATTCGCCTGCACTGTTGCACCAATCTGATTCTCTTTTACGCCGGGTACTGTCACCTCACGGTTGATGATCTTTGCGGAAGCAACGGTAAAGATAACCTTCTTGGTCTTAATACCGTTACGGGCAATTGTCTCCTTGATCGCATAAGCAAGATCCTTCATCTTGCCTTCCATAATATAGCCGTCATTTACTGCCCCGGGAGGTGTGATAGCCTCCTGACACTGGTAAATCTTGGGATTAGCAACTTTGTAATCCATCTCGCACAGCTTGATTACGGAATGACCAAGCTCGATACTTAGTATTTTCGCCATTTTTTAGCACCCTCCATAAAAGTATTTGGTTCTTTGATGTCTATATAGTTATTCCGCTTAAGCAGAATTACTTTCCTGATCCATGTTTATAACGTCTCTATATAAAAGTCAAATCTTTCTATAATCCCAGGAAACGCAGATACCACGCGATAAACTCATTTCCCCACAAAGCGGCGATCATCACGCCGACAGACAAATAAGGTCCCATAGCAAGCATATGCCCTTCCTTGGAAACCTTCATACGAATCGGATGTACGATCGATCCGATGATACATCCCAATAAAAATGCCAATAAATTTGCTTTCCAGCCAAGCAACAACCCTGTTGCCGCCATCAGTCTCACATCTCCGCCCCCAATGGCACCGCCCCTGGAGACCTCATATAACAATCGAAGCACCACATAAGCGCTTACAAAGCCGATCACATGATCAGCCCAATGACTCAGATCCGTAGCAACCTTCACAATACCGAGACCGCAGATAAAATAACTGAAACCGTTTGCAATCTCATAAGTCCGGAAATCGATCACACTAAGCGCGATCAATGCGCTGAAGAGCAAGCAATAGAGTAGGGAGTCTATGCTTAACCCGTATCTGGCGAAGATCACCAGATAAAGCACCCCGTTCAGCCCCTCGATAAGAGGGTACTGAACGGAGATCTTCGCTTTACATTTTCGACACTTACCTCCCAGTGCCAGCCAGCTGAACAAAGGTATGAGATCATACCAGGTCAGTTGATATCCGCAACTCATACAGTGGGATCTGGTGGTCACCATATTCTCTTTTTTCGGCACTCTGTAAATGACTACATTTAAGAAACTGCCAATCAC
>CADBNO010000057.1 GCA_902796105.1 uncultured Lachnospiraceae bacterium
AAAGCGCTGGAGGGCGTAGAAGGCGTGGCAAGCGTAGCCATGAGTCTGGAGAACAAGACCGCGACCGTGGAGCTTTCCGGCGAGGTGGCGGATGACGCGTTGAAGGCAGTCATTGTGGATGCAGGGTATGAAGTGACGCAGATTGCATAATTGAATTAGGAATCGTTTGTAGAGGGTAATCCGCCGGGCGTATTGGCGGATTACTTTTTGTTTTATAGGAAATTGCGCCCGTAGGGATGCGCTCAAATCAGGAGGGTGCACAAAAGCAGAAAAGCCGCTTCCCTGCAGGGTATATCTTGACAAAATATAAGAGCATATGCTATAATCATATTCAACAAGAGAATACAAGTGAATGTATTATTGTTTAAGCTTTCTATGGGTCGTATCGACCATTTTCCCTTATGCAAAAATATGTGTAAGAATACATGCAGACGGGAGAATGTGACCAATCCGGATATTGAGTTCATTCAAGGGATGCTGGAGCAGATCAAGCAGAATGCAGAGATTGGGGTGAGGTATATGCAGAGTTGGGAGATCAAGCAGAGATTTCGTGATGAGGGCTATGGTGAGGGCTATGGTGAGGGCTATGACGAGGGTTATGACGAAGGACGATGTCGGACATTGGTGGAGAGCGTAGAGAACGCGATAAAAAATTTTCGTTTGGATGTCAAAACGGCCTGTGAAGGACTTGGTATAACGGTGGAGGTGTATGAGAAGGCGAAACTTTTTCTGGCGCGGGTACACGAAGAGTCCTGACCGGGGGGAATGGACGGATGCTTATTAAGAGCATTTGTGAAAATTCATATAATATTTATTCTTTTTTAATTGAATTTCAAAATCTGCGTGCTATATTGTTTTTTAGAACAAAAGAACAAACGGTGCGCAGATTTTTTGTTGGGCATGTTTCAGACTTTGGTTCGCGGACGCGTTTGGCAGTTGGGCTTGTTGCAAGATGAAAGGCAGACTTGGCTGGCATATTGCGAAAGGGGGAGTGATTATGAATATCCAGAAATTTACGCAGAAGTCCATGGAAGCGGTCAACGGTTGTGAGAAGCTGGCCTATGAGTATGGCAATCAGGAGATCGAGCAGGAGCACCTGTTAAAGAGCCTGTTGTCGGTGGAGGACAGCCTGATCCTGAAACTGATTGAGAAGATGGGGATTGACAAGGATCATTTTCTGAACCGGGTGGAGCAGGCGTTAAATAAACGAGTGAAGGTGCAGGGGGGACAGATCTATATCGGACAGTACCTGAACCGGGTTCTGGTGGATGCGGAAGATGAGGCGAAGCAGCTGGGGGACGAATATGTCTCTGTGGAGCATTTATTTCTGTCCATGATTAAGGCGCCTAATAAGGAGGTCGGGCAGATCTTTCAGGAATACGGGATTACCAGAGAACGTTTTTTGCAGGCGTTGTCCACCGTCAGAGGCAATCAGCGTGTGACCAGCGACAATCCGGAGGCGACTTACGATACCTTGGAGAAGTATGGGCAGGAGCTGGTGGAGAAAGCCAGGAACCAGAAGCTGGATCCGGTGATCGGACGGGACAGTGAGATTCGGAATGTGATCCGTATTTTGTCCCGTAAGACCAAAAATAATCCGGTGTTGATCGGTGAACCGGGCGTCGGTAAGACGGCTGTGGTGGAAGGGCTGGCACAGCGTATTGTGCGCGGGGATGTACCCCAGGGATTGAAGGATAAGAAGATTTTTGCGCTGGATATGGGAGCTTTGGTGGCCGGTGCGAAATACCGTGGTGAGTTTGAGGAGCGTCTGAAGGCAGTACTGGAGGATGTGAAGGGTAGCGACGGACAGATCATTTTGTTCATTGATGAACTGCATACCATTGTGGGCGCGGGCAAGACGGACGGTGCGCTGGATGCGGGCAATATGCTGAAGCCTATGTTGGCGCGCGGAGAGTTGCACTGTATCGGGGCGACGACTCTGGACGAGTACAGACAATATATCGAGAAGGATCCTGCTCTGGAGAGACGTTTCCAACCGGTGATGGTGGATGAGCCTACGGTGGAGGATACGATTTCCATCCTGCGTGGTCTGAAGGAGCGCTATGAGGTGTATCATGGCGTCAAGATCATGGACAATGCGCTAGTGAGTGCGGCAGTGTTGTCTCATCGTTATATTTCCGACAGGTTTCTTCCGGATAAAGCCATTGATCTGGTGGATGAGGCCTGCGCACTGATCAAGACAGAGCTGGACAGCATGCCTACGGAACTGGATGAATTGCAGCGTAAGTGCATGCAGATGGAGATTGAGGAAGCTGCCTTGAAGAAAGAGGACGATAAGCTGAGCAAAGAACGTTTGGCGCAGCTGCAGAAAGAGCTTGCCGAATGCAAGGATCAGTTTGCAGCAAAGAAGGCGCAGTGGGATAATGAGAAAGCGTCGGTGGATAAACTGAGCAAACTGCGGGAAGATATTGACCGTGTGAATAATGAGATCCAGATCGCCCAGAGAGAGGGCAATTATGAGAAGGCTGCGGAGCTGTCCTACGGCACCCTGCCCGGCTTGAAGAAACAGTTGGAGCAGGAGGAAGAACGAACCGGAAGCGGCGAGTTGACGCTGGTGCATGAGAAGGTTTCCGATGAGGAGATTGCCCGGATCATTTCCCGGTGGACCGGCATTCCGGTGGCAAAGCTGACGGAGAGTGAACGCAATAAGACGCTGCATCTGGATGAGGAACTGCATAAGCGGGTAATGGGACAGGACGAGGCTGTCACCAAGGTGACAGAAGCTATCATCCGGTCCAAAGCCGGCATCAAAGATCCGGAGAAGCCTATAGGCTCTTTTCTGTTCTTAGGACCTACCGGCGTGGGTAAGACGGAGCTGGCTAAATCGTTAGAGGCATCCCTGTTCGATGATGAGAACAATATGGTGCGTATTGATATGAGTGAGTATATGGAGAAGTATTCCGTCTCCCGGCTGATCGGTGCACCTCCCGGATATGTGGGATATGAGGAGGGAGGACAGCTCACGGAGGCCGTGCGCAGAAAGCCTTACAGTGTAGTATTGTTCGATGAGATTGAGAAAGCCCATCCCGATGTATTCAACGTGTTGCTGCAGGTGTTGGATGACGGGCGTATCACTGATTCCCAGGGACGGACGGTGGATTTTAAGAACACGATCCTGATCATGACTTCCAATATCGGTGCTCCTTATCTGTTAGAGGGGATTGACGCGGATGGCAATATCAAGCCGGATGCGGAGAATGCGGTTATGAATGAGTTGCGGGCACATTTCAGACCGGAATTTCTGAATCGTCTGGATGAGACAATTCTTTTCAAGCCTCTGACGAAAGATAACATTGGTGGAATCATTAAGCTGATCGTGGCGGACTTGAATCGCAGGCTGGCAGACCGGGATGTGGATCTGGAACTGACAGATGCGGCTGAGCAACTGGCTGTAGAGCAGGCCTATGATCCTGTTTACGGCGCGAGACCGCTCAAGCGTTATGTGCAGAAGTATGTGGAAACGCTTGCAGCCAGACTGATCCTGTCAGATCAGGTGGCAAGCGGTGATACCATCGTGATCGATGCCGTGGACGGAGAGATGACGGCGCGGGTGAAACACTAAAAAAGCCGGAAGATGGATGGGTTCCGGAACGGAAAAGGGCTGTGCCTGG
>CADBNO010000058.1 GCA_902796105.1 uncultured Lachnospiraceae bacterium
ATTCGCTGCGCACTCTGCGGCGATGTGCTTTCGGCAAAGATGACCCGGCTTCACAATGATGCCAACATGTTGGCCATGGGGGCCGGCATAGTGGGCGAAAATCTGGCGATGGAGATCGTAGATACCTTTTTGGGAACGGCTTTTTCCGATGAGGAGAGACATAAGAGAAGGATCGCACTGATCGAGAAGGAGTGAGAAGACCGGCACGAAGAGCAGTATGAAACCCGGAAAGAAGCATGGATGATGCTTCGGGCGGGGGAGAAGGAACGCAATACGGAGGGAAAAATGGCAGAATACGTGAAAATGCAGTCTGCAAGTGGAAAACGCACTGATTATATCAGTTGGGATGAATATTTTATGGGGGTGGCGTATCTTTCCGGGATGCGGTCAAAAGACCCTAATACGCAGGTGGGCGCCTGCATCGTGAGTCAGAACAACAAAATCCTTTCCATGGGCTACAATGGTTTTCCGAGTGGCTGCTCGGATGAAGACTTTCCCTGGGCGAGGGAAGGGGAGATGCTGGAGACCAAGTATGCCTATGTGACGCACAGTGAACTGAATGCGATCCTGAATTACCGGGGCGGATCCCTGGAGGGAACGAAATTGTACGTGTCTCTTTTTCCCTGCAATGAATGTGCCAAGGCGATCATTCAGGCGGGAATACGGACAGTGGTATACGATAGTGATAAATATAACGGAACAGCGTCCAATACAGCTTCCAAGCGTATGTTTGAAGCGGCTGGGGTGGAGTGTATTGCATACAGGAAAACCGGGCGCAAGATAGAGATCGAGTTGTAAAAGGTAAGGAGAGACGGTTTGAAGTACACAGCGAGAGCGGTGGCGTTTCTGATGGCGCTGGTGATCGGTCTGGTGTTCCTTTCGGATAAGATCCTGCCTGATGCGGCAACGGTATATGCGACGACCACCAGAGAGAAGATCGATCAGGCGGAGCGGGAGAAAAAGGACCTGGAGGATAAACAGAACCAAAAACAGGATGATATCGACCGGTTGAAGGGCGAACAGAATACGCTCAAGGGAAAATTGAATAATCTGAACTCGCAGTTGACGGAGGTCGCAAATAATCTGGAGGATCTGGAGAAACAGATCACGAGTAAAGAGCAGGAGATCGAGGATACGCTGGCAGCGCTGGATGATGCCAGAATGGTTGAGGCCGGGCAGTATGCGGATATGATCACGAGAATGCGCAAAATGTACGAGCGCAATGACACCAGCTATGTCAATATGATGATCGGCTCCGTAATGGATGCAGGCAGTTTTTCCGATGCGTTGTATACGGCGGACGGATTTGAAAAGATCGCGGCATATGATAAGAGAAAGCTGGCAGAATTCAAGGAAAACAGACGCCTGATAGAGGAGCATGAGGCGCTGCTTCAGCAGGAGAAGGCGGAGCTTGACAATCTGCACTTGAAGACGGAATCGGAAAAGAATAAGATCTCCGGGCTGATCGGACAGACTTCCAGTTCGATCTCCAGTTATGCGGGAGAGATATCCCACGCAGAGCTGGAAGCGGCGGAATATGAGGCACAGATCAAGCAAAAGGAAGAGGATCTGGAGGCACTGTGGGAACAGCTGCGGAAGGAGATCGCACTTTCCCAGGCTGCGGCCAAGGGTGTATGGCGCGATATTTCGGAGGTTTCTTTCGCGGAAGGTGACCGCTATCTTCTGGCCAATCTGATCTATTGCGAAGCGGGTGCTGAGCCATACGCGGGGCAGCTCGCCGTCGGCAGTGTAGTGGTCAATCGTGTGCTGTCGGGGACTTTCCCGGATTCTGTAGTGGGAGTGATCTATCAAAACAGGCAGTTCTCACCGGTGGCGAGCGGACGTCTGGATCTGGCTCTTGCTTCAAACCGGGCGACGCAGAGCTGCTATCAGGCGGCGGATGAGGCGATGTCCGGGGTGTCCAATGTGGGGAATTGTGTGTATTTCAGAACGCCCATAGAGGGATTGACAGGCATCAGTATCGGCGGACATATTTTCTATTGATCCCTGCGGGCAGCGGTCCGGGATGACATGTCTGTATGTCGGGTCGGCTGCCGTTTTCGGATGTGGGATGTGATGAGAAAAAGGACTGCAGCTTATGCTACAGTCCTTTTTGATTCAGGATTTCCTGAAACCGGTCAAATTTATCCCGGTAAAGCAGGGAGAGCAGATTGTTCAGCTGACGCAGGCTGGCTGTGGCCTGTTCCTGGGTGATCAGCTTTTGCTCCAGCGCATCCGCCAGCTCGTCCAGATCGACCACCTTGGTGCGTCCGTCCGGATAGATGATCACATCCGCCAGCAGATCGCTCACGATCAGGGTGTCTTTCGTCTCGTTGAACTCATAAGTCACGATATCGCAGTACCAGTAGAGCAGATCGCCGTTCGGCTTGTAGAATTTGCTGATCTTTACGCCATCTTTTAAGAGATAACAGGAGCTTCCGTGGTCGAAGGTGGTTTTGGGATTGATCGTGTGCCAGGTTGTCAGGATGTAGTCATCCGTCTGCTCCACGATCACATCATCCTTCAGCGGGATACATCCTGCAGGGATGTAGCGTTTTCTGTAGAGCTTCAGATCAGAGGTGTTGTCCGCTTTTTTTTCCATACTTTTGTCTCCTTCTCCGCGCTTGTCGTTTGTATGCCGAAAAACCTGTCTGTAAAAATACTACCCCACTGTAAATCACAAGTCAAGCGTATGATTTTAGTAGACATTTTCAGGTAAAAAAGTTATAATTATATCTATGAGAATTATTCGGGTAAGTTATCGGCAGACAGCGGGGAAAAAATGGGCCGGAAGCGGAAAAAGAAATACGATAAAACTGTATATCGTTCTCTGGCGCTGATCACGCAGTTTGGGATCAACATGCTGGTGCCCATCGGAATGCTGACGGGATTGGGCATCTGGCTGGATGGAAAGGCCGGAACATTCTGTTGGACGATCGTCCTCTTTTTTGTGGGAGCGGTTGCAGGCGGGCAGAATGTGTATCGTATGGCGAAAGCGATCTATGATCCGGACGGAAGCAGTAAACCGGCAGGAAACAGAGCACAGACCGACCGGTATCATGAGACCCGTATAAAGGGATGGGATGAAGCCCATGAGGACAGAGAACCGACTCCTACAGATTTTGAAAAGTAAAAACAGAACTTTGCTGGAGGTCTATACCGGCGTGCTGGTGCTGGCAGTGCTGACATCGGGGATCGGGCTGATCCTTCCCTATCAGAAGCTGCGGGCTGCGTGGCAGATCCGCCTGAGCGGATTTGAGGCGGCGGTCTGGGTTGCTGCTGTGTTGGCTGTTCTCTCTTATTTTCATATGTACAGAAGCCTGGATAAAGCGCTTGACTTCGACGAGGGCAATGCGCAGAAAATGATCTTTAAGGGATACCTGTTCCGGTATGTGACCATCGCCGTGATACTTATTGCAGCGGCGGTTACCGGTTGGATCGATCCGCTGATCCTCTGCCTTGGGTATTTGCTGTTTATGAAAGTTGCGGCTTATCTGCAGCCGTATACCCATAGATTTTATAATTTAGTCTTCCGGGAGAAGGATCCTGTGCCGGAACCTTTGGCGGAAGAGGAAAAAGAGGCTACAAAATAAAAGAGAGGGAGGTGAGAATATGACTTATGGCATTTTGTTATCCGGATCTTCGGATGTGGATGTTATGGTGCACGGGCTGTTAAAATATAATTTTTTCGGCCACGAAGTCTGGCTAACAACGACACATGTCAGTCTGCTTCTGGTAGTGCTTATCCTGTGCGGCTTTTCCATAGCGGCCGGACGGGCGATCAGGAAAGGCACGGATGTTCCGGGGAATTTTCAGAATGTGGTCGAATTGATCGTGGAGAAGTTGTGCGGCATGGTGGATTCCACCATGAGCAACAGTGCACCGCGGTTTTATAACTACATAGGGACGATCTTCATCTTTATTCTGTTCAGCAATATTTCCGGACTTCTGGGACTCAGGCCTCCCACAGCGGATTATGGAGTCACGTTCCCGCTGGGGGTGCTGACTTTTATCCTGATCCATTTTAATCAGTTCAAGTACCAGAAACCCAAAGATATATGGGCGGATATGTGTTCTCCGTTGCCGCCGTGGCTGCCGATCTGGTTTCCGATCAATGTGATCAGTGAGATCGCGGTGCCGATCTCTTTGTCACTGCGTCTGTTCGCCAATATTTTGTCCGGAACCATCATGATGGCGCTGATCTATGGTTTGCTGGGTGTGATCGCAACAGCGTGGCCGGCTGCTTTACATGTGTATTTTGATCTGTTCTCCGGAGCGATCCAGACATATGTATTCTGCATGCTGACAATGACTTATATCAAGAATGCGATCGGAGATGCCGTCTGATGTGAAGCAACGGACATAATGGCACACTATTTTGAAAAGCTGCTTGTATGAAGCTTTTTATCAGATCTGAACTGGTCTGGATCAGGTCTGTTTTAGATCCACAACAGGATCTCCGGAGCAGGAGATCCACAAATCAATATTCCAAAACCAGGAGGAAAACAAAATGGAATTTAACGAGAACTTTATCTTAGGATGTTCTGCAATCGGTGCAGGTCTGGCAGTTATCGCCGGTATCGGACCCGGTGTCGGGCAGGGTATTGCAGCCGGTCATGCCGCTGCTGCAGTGGGACGCAATCCCGGTGCAAAGAGTGATGTTACTTCAACGATGCTGCTTGGTCAGGCCGTGGCAGAGACCACAGGTCTGTATGGTTTGCTGATCGCGATCCTGTTATTGTTTGTAAAGCCTCTGTTACCATAAATCACGGTAAAACATTACCGGAAAGGAGGCAAACATGATACTATTAACCGCAGGAGAGACCTATGAGAGAATGTTTGGTATCGACTGGCAGCTTTTGTCGGATGCGACACTGACACTCATAGCGGTCTTCGTACTGTTTGGCGTGATGAGCTACTTCCTCTTCAATCCGGCGCGCAAGATGCTGTCTGACCGTCAGGCGAGGATCAAGGGCGAGTTGGATGAGGCCAGGACGAATATGGAGGAAGCCAGACGTCTGCGCGAAGAATATGAAGCAAAGCTTCGCGATATTGACAAAGAGGCGGAAGAAATCCTCAGTGATGCGAGAAAGAGAGCGCTGGCAAATGAGAATCAGATCGTTGCCGAGGCGAAGGAAGAAGCTGCGCGCATAATGGATAGGGCTCGCAAGGAAGCTGAACTGGAGAAACAGAAGGTGTCTGACGAGGTGAAGACGGAGATCATTTCAATTGCTTCACTGATGGCCGGCAAGGTTGTAGCCGCATCGATCGACACCAGGGTGCAGGATCAGCTGGTTGATGAGACGCTGAAGGAGATGGGTAAGGAGACATGGCTAAGTTAGTTTCGAAAACATATGGAGAAGCGTTGTATGAGATAGCCATGGAATCCGGAAAGCCCGAGAAAGCGGAGGAACTGCTGTCGGAAGTACAGCAGCTGGGAGAGATCCTGAAGGCTAATCCGGAATTTGACAGGATGATGCTGCATCCCGGTATTCCGAAGCAGGAAAAACTGCAGACGATGGAAGCGGTATTTAAGGGCAGAGTGAGCGACGAAATCAGGGGTCTTTTGGAGATTGTCATTCAGAAAGAGCGTTACGGGGAACTGCAGAATATCTTTACCTATTTTGTCGACAAGATGAAAGAAGAGAAAGGTATCGGCGTGGCGCATATTACCACGGCAGCAACGCTCTCGGAGACACAGAAAAAAGCATGTGTGGCGAGACTTTTGGAGACAACCTCCTATCGGAGCATAGAAGCCGATTTTCAGATCGATGAGACACTGATCGGCGGCATGGTCATCCGTATCAACGACAGAGTGGTGGACAGCAGTGTCCGCACAAAATTAAATGATCTAAAGAGACAATTATTACAGATCCAGCTTGGGTAACAGGCTGGAGGAAAGGTGTTGCAGAACATGAATTTAAAACCCGAAGAAATAAGTTCTGTAATCAAGGAGCAGATCAAACGATATGCGTCCACACTGGAAGTATCCGACGTGGGTACGGTCATTCAGGTGGCGGACGGCATCGCACGTGTACATGGTCTGGAGAATGCCATGCAGGGGGAACTGTTGGAGTTCCCGGGCGAGATCTACGGTATGGTGCTGAATCTGGAGGAAGACAACGTAGGTGCGGTTCTTTTGGGCAGCGGTCACAATATCAACGAGGGTGATATCGTAAAGACGACCGGACGCGTGGTGGAGGTTCCCGTGGGAGACGCCATGCTGGGGCGTGTGGTGAATGCGCTGGGACAGCCGGTGGACGGCAAGGGACCGATCCAGACGGATAAATTCCACAAGATCGAGCGTGTAGCAAGCGGCGTTATTACCAGAAAGAGCGTGGATACTCCTTTACAGACAGGTATTAAGGCAATCGATTCCATGGTGCCGATCGGAAGAGGGCAGAGAGAGCTTATCATCGGCGACCGTCAGACCGGTAAGACGGCCATTGCGATCGATACCATCATTAATCAAAAAGGTCAGAATGTAAAATGTATTTATGTGGCGATCGGACAGAAAGCTTCTACCGTAGCCAATATCGTAAAGACTCTGGAGGAATATGGGGCGATGAGTTACACAACTGTGGTGGTTTCCACGGCCAGTGACCTTGCACCGCTGCAGTATATTGCACCTTATTCCGGCTGTGCCATTGGTGAGGCATGGATGGAGAACGGAGAGGATGTATTGGTGGTATATGACGACCTGAGTAAACATGCTACCGCTTATCGTACACTCTCTTTGCTGCTTCGTCGTCCGCCCGGACGTGAGGCATATCCCGGTGATGTATTCTATCTGCACTCCAGATTGTTGGAGCGTGCAGCGAGAATGAGCGAGGAGTACGGCGGAGGCTCCCTCACCGCACTGCCCATCATCGAGACTCAGGCAGGCGATGTGTCTGCCTACATACCGACAAACGTGATTTCCATCACGGACGGTCAGATTTACCTGGAGACGGAAATGTTCAATTCCGGTTTCCGTCCTGCGATCAATGCCGGACTCTCGGTTTCCCGTGTAGGAGGTGCGGCACAGATCAAAGCTATGAAGAAAATTGCAGCGCCTATCCGTACAGAGCTGGCGCAATACCGCGAGCTGGCAAGCTTCGCACAGTTTGGCTCCGAGCTGGATGCAGATACCAAGGAGAAGCTGGCACAGGGCGAGCGGATCAAAGAAGTGTTAAAGCAGCCTCAGTATCAGCCTATGCCGGTACAGTATCAGGTTATCATTATTTATGCGGTAACACATAAGTACCTGTTGGATGTTCCGGTGGAGGATATCACCAGATTTGAAAAAGCCTTTTTTGACTATCTGGATACGAAATATCCCGAGGTTCCCAAAGCGATCGCCGATGAGAAGGTGATCTCCGAACAGACAGAGGAGACATTAAAGAAGGCCATCGAGGAGTTCAAGAAGAATTTTAATTAGAAGTGCTTTAACGACTGAGAGGAGTAGCATATGGCATCAATGCGTGATATCAAGCGGCGAAAGACCAGTATACAGGGTACCCAGCAGATCACGAAAGCGATGAAACTGGTATCCACGGTCAAGCTGCAGCGCGCCAGAGCAAACGCTGAGCGCTCCAAACTGTATTTTGACTGCATGTATGAGACTGTGAACAGCATATTGTCCCGTGTAGGACATTTGGATCACAGGTATCTGCAGCCAGGTGAGTCTAAGCGGAAGGCAGTGGTGGTGATCACTTCCAACCGGGGACTTGCAGGCGGCTACAATTCCAATGTGACCAAGCTGATCACAAGGCATGAAACATGGCAGAAGGAAGATCTCGACATTTACTCTCTGGGGAATAAAGGTAAAGATGCTTTTGTACGCCATGGGTATACTGTCCGGGAGAATCTTCCGGAGGTGATCGAGGAACCCATATATGCAGATGCAATGCTTCTGGCCAAGCGCCTTTTGGAGTCTTTTGAAAAAGGTGAGATCGGAGAGATTTATCTGGCATACACTTCCTTTAAGAATACGGTGGTGCACGAACCGAAGCTGTTGAAGCTTCTGCCGGTGGACGCGGAAGCAGTGAAGGCAGATGGCGGGGAAAGAAGCAGTGCGGACAAAGGGGATGCAGTGAAGTCCGGAAAGGCGGAAGCCATCATGAACTTTGAACCGGAGGATGTGGAGGCATTGGATATGATCATTCCCAAATATATCACCAGCCTGATCTATGGGGCGATGATGGAGGCGGTTGCCAGTGAGAACGGTGCCCGCATGCAGGCAATGGACAATGCGACCAGCAATGCAGAGGAGATGATCAGCGATCTGACGCTGAAGTATAACAGAGCAAGACAGGGCTCCATCACACAGGAGCTGACAGAGATCATCGCCGGGGCGGATGCTCTCGGCTAAGGACGAAAAGAATTTCCAGGCGTGCAGGGAGCACGCTGGGAAATTCTGGGTTTCGTCCGGAAGAATCGCAAGCGATTCTTCTCGTATAGAAAATTTGCCCGGGAGACCGGGCAGGAAATGAGGTAAAAATGGCAGGAGAGAATAGAGGTAAGATCACTCAGGTCATCGGTGCCGTGTTGGATGTGCGCTTCGATGAGGGAAAGCTGCCGGAGATCAACGAGGCGGTCCGGATTCCTTTGGAAAACGATGAGTTCCTTACGATCGAGGTTTCCCAGCACTTGGGTGACGATACCGTCAGATGTATTGCCATGGGAAGTACGGATGGGTTGAAGAGAGGCATGGAAGCAATTGCTACCGGTGCACCCATCAGTGTGCCTGTGGGTGAGAATACATTGGGACGTATCTTTAATGTATTGGGTCAGCCCATCGACAATAAGCCCGCGCCTGAGGGCGTGACTTATGAGCCGATCCACAGACCTGCGCCTGAATTTGCAGAGCAGTCCACAGAGACAGAGCTTCTGGAGACAGGTATCAAAGTGGTTGATCTGCTCTGCCCTTATCAGAAGGGTGGTAAGATCGGGCTGTTCGGCGGTGCCGGAGTTGGCAAGACGGTGCTGATCCAGGAGCTGATCCGAAATATTGCAACCGAGCATGGTGGATATTCCGTATTTACCGGTGTAGGTGAGCGTACCCGTGAGGGTAACGATCTGTATCATGAGATGATGGAATCCGGGGTTATTGATAAGACGACCATGGTATTCGGTCAGATGAATGAGCCACCCGGAGCGAGAATGAGAGTGGGTCTGACCGGACTTACGATGGCGGAGTATTTCCGTGATAAGGGTGGCAAGGATGTACTGCTCTTCATCGACGACATATTCCGTTTTGCACAGGCAGGTAGTGAGGTGTCCGCACTGCTGGGACGTATGCCTTCCGCCGTGGGTTATCAGCCTACGCTGCAGACAGAGATGGGTGCTTTGCAGGAGCGTATCACTTCTACGAAGAACGGATCCATTACCTCTGTTCAGGCGGTATATGTGCCTGCGGATGACTTGACAGACCCCGCACCGGCAACCACATTTGCACACTTGGATGCAACGACAGTGCTTTCCCGTTCCATCGTGGAGCTTGGTATTTATCCGGCGGTAGATCCTTTGGAGTCTACTTCCCGTATTCTGGATCCCCGCATCCTGGGCGAGGAGCATTACAAGACCGCCCGCGGCGTGCAGGAGATTTTGCAGCGCTACAAAGAACTGCAGGATATCATTGCGATCCTTGGTATGGATGAGCTTTCCGAGGAAGATAAGCTGGTGGTTTCCCGTGCCCGTAAAGTGCAGAGATTCCTGTCCCAGCCGTTCTTTGTGGCAGGACAGTTCACCGGTCTGGAGGGAAAATATGTGCCTATCAATGAGACCATCCGTGGCTTTAAGGAGATCCTGGAAGGGAAGCACGATGACATCCCGGAGAGTTACTTCCTGAATGCCGGCAGCATTGACGACGTGCTTGCAAAGGTAAAGAAGTAAGCGGCAGAAGAAGTGATAAAGTGATAAGTAACAGAGAGGATCAGACAAATGGCAGACAATCAGAATTTTCATCTGCGTATCATCACACCGGACAGAATGTTTTATGAGGGCGATGTGGATATGGTGGAATTTAATACCACAGAGGGCGAAATAGGCGTTCTGCCGGGTCATATTCCTCTGACAGTTATCGTGAGGCCCGGAATTCTGGTCATCACCGAGAAGGATGGTCAGAAAGAGGCAGCGCTTCATGCCGGATTTGCGGAGATTCTGCCGGAGGAGATCACGATTCTCGCAGAGATCATCGAGTGGCCGGAGGAGATTGACGAGCATCGTGCCGAGGAAGCCCTGAACCGTGCAAAGGAGAGACTTGCCAGCAGGACGCCGGAGACGGATGTGGCACGGGCAGAAACAGCGCTCTTGCGCGCGATGGCGAGAATTGAGGTTTTGAAATAGTGTGAAAAAGCAATAATTGATCAATAGCGAATCAATAAACAGCAAGGAAACTCTCAGGTGAGATATTTTACCTGAGAGTTTTTCTTGCTTTATAGGAAATTGCGTCCGTAAGGACGCGTTCAAATCA
>CADBNO010000059.1 GCA_902796105.1 uncultured Lachnospiraceae bacterium
AGTCTTTTGCCGAAGGATAGGAAAGCGACGGGTCGCCTGTTATCTCTTCAACAGCAAGAGAGGCATCTCCGTTAAACACATCATCGATATAGCCCAGGGTGCGCTTCGGGGTGTCCACATCGCTGCTCTTTAAGACGGTAATGTTTTCTCTGTATTCCGCGTCGAGCACCAGATTGCCCTGTACGGTTTCATACACGGGGTCTGCCCAGATACCGTAGTAACCGCTTTTCGCCGGTACATCCGGAAACTCGATATCGGCATAGCTGCTACCGTACTGTACGTTTTTGAACCCTACGTATTTGTCATCCGCACGGAAAATGATGTGCAGAGAACGGAATTCATAAGGCAGATCCGGAAGCGAGATCAGCGTATCATAGGAAATCCGGTCTATAGAGCCGTGGTAATCAATATTGTCGATGCCGTTCAGATACTCGCTGACGTAGTAATTGTCGGTGATATTTTCCAGGTGCGGTACCTCTGTGTCTGCGTCGATCTTGATCTGACCGCAAAGGGCGCCATAACGGCCGGTGTGTGCGGTGATCGTGGGCATGGAGTAACAGCTCTTTATCGTGGTACCGAAACCGGCAATGCCGCCGACATAATCGCCGCCTGCGATCGTGGACAGTACATAGGAGTCTTTGATCACAGAGAGGGACTGACCGGCGATGCCGCCGACATACCCGCCGCCGGTGCTGGTCACAGAACCGTAGCCCTTGGAGGCATTGATCACCCCATGTCGCATAAAACCGGCAATGCCGCCGACACCGTCATTTTTGGCTGTGACGTAACCGTCATTGATACATGCGTGAATGATATTTTGTGTCGTGTAGGTCGCATCCAGATTTTTGTCAACGCTTCCGGCGGCATTTCCTTCGGGATCCTCCTCGTCGATCGCAAGGGAGCCGGCAATCCCGCCGATGTTGATATCTCCCTTTACGATACCGTGATTGGTGGAGGAGGAGACTTTGCCAAGCGTGGCGGTCAGGATTTCCACATCGGAGACATCGGTGTAGAGGATACCGTCGTTGCTTGTAAGTTCGGAAACTCTGGTGTCAAGGGCGTCATACACAGCCATAAGATTATCGTTCACCTTGCGAAGGTCGTTGGTGAAGGTCTTGGAGTATTTACTGGAATCGTCGGAAATCCGTTTGAGCACTTCTGACATATTATTCAGATTGCTGTGCAGATCCTCCACGTTGGAGTCCAGACTACGGTCGATCTGTACCAGATGCAGATCGGTCTGGACGGATAAAATGGAATGGATATCTCCAAGAGCATTTTGCAGTTTGCGTGCGATGGTCTGTGCATTGATGCGTTCTGCCTGCAGCTGTGCCTCCAGAGCGGCTCGCTTCACCGGATCGGTCTCATTGATGAGTTGTTCTTCCAGAGAGACGATATTGTGCAGGGAGGCGCTAAGCTCATTGTAATAACCTTCTGCCTCGGCGTATTTCGCGCTTGCCCTTGCACGGTCGGCCTCGGAAATATTCTCATTGGTTTCGATTTCATTTTTTAATTCCTTCATTGTTTCGTGTACATCGTCCGGATCCTCCATGGAGATTCCGGCGGCGATGCGGTTTAAGGAATTGATGGAATCCGAGATGCGGCCGATCATGTGGTTTGCCGCTTCTGTATTGGTATTGATGTAGTCCCTGGTATTGTCGTACATCTCGTTGCTGATGTCGGTGGTCTGATCAGAGTAGTATTTCAGTTCATTTATATCTTTGTTCAGCGCATCGTTGGAATCATCTAGGTCATTGATGGCAGTGTCAATGCTGGCATGCAGTGTGGTCACTGATTTTTTGACACTGTCTTCATCTGTAATGGCGATATAGGGCTCCATCTGACCGACAATGCCGCCCACATCCTTTCGCCCCAGAACCTCTCCGCGATTGGTGCAGTTTTCGATACCACCGGCCTGGCGTCCTGTTATGCCGCCAATATTATAGCCTACATGTTCGTAACCGACAGTGCCGGCGTTGCTGCAGTTGCGGATAAAGCCTTTTGACATTCCGGCAATGCCGCCGGTGTCGGTGCCGCTCTCAATACGAATGTCTTTCGTTTCATCGCGAAGTCCGGAGAGCAGGTTGGGAGATTTTTCATCGTCCTCCGTCACCCATTCTTTAGTTCCGTTTACCATACCTTTATTTGAGCAGCTTTGCAGAACACCGTAATTTTTGCCGGCAATGCCTCCGGTAAAATAGTAGCCGAGGATCTCGCTGTTATTGATACAGTTCTGAACCGTACCGGAGGATTCATTGATACCGACGATACCGCCGGTATCGGAGTCGGAGCGGATGGTGCCGCTGTATTCGCAGTTCCATATGGTGCCGTAGTTGATGCCGGCAATGCCGCCGGTGACACTGCCGGCTGCCGGAGTGCGGATGGCACCGGCGACCTTCAGGTTTTCGATGAACCCGTCTTTTCCGACGTAGCGGAAAAAGCCGGTCACGTATCCGTCTCCGCCATAGCGGTATCCGGAGATGGTATGTCCGTTGCCCTTAAAATAGCCGTTGAAGATCGGGATAGAGGTAAAATCCGAGGAGAGCAGGATATCCTGTGTCAGCTCTACGGTTTTGTCCGTGGACCAGTCATCGGTGTGACAATGGTCGGCCAGATCCAGCAGATCCGCGGTATTGCGTATGTATATGGTCTCGGAGGATGTTTCCTGTACAGGACTGTCTTCTGAAAGTACTGTGTTTGTCAGCCCTTCCGGGGTGTCTGCCGCGGCGTTGAGGGGCGCGGCAGGCATCAGGAGACATCCGATGAGAAGAGCAGTGGTTGAGTTCCATAAAAGACTATGTTTACGCATTGTTTGTATCCTCCTCATAATCCTCGTCATTGTCTTCCAATTCTTTGATATCGCCCATGGTGACAATGCCGTTGACTTCCCCCAAAACCCGCGCGTGAACTTCACCGATGACTCTGCCGTTAATGTAGCCGTTGATGTGTCCGTCCACGGCGAGGATTCCCACACGGCGCTCTACCAAAGGAATCATGGATACGTTGAAACTGGTCTTATCGATGATCTTTTCACCGATCAGAAGGATCTGCGGCAGAACACACATAACCAGGAAAATGGAGATAATGGTACCGCGTCCCAGACATTGCCCGATACCGCATATCGCACCGTCGGAGGAAAGCTGCCCGATGGAGATGCCGGCCAGGACCATCATGGTTCCGGAGGTTACGATGGTCGGGAAGGCGAAGTTCAGGGTTTCGATAATGGCGTCCTTTTTGGACATCTCATTTTTCAGTTCCATAAAACGCCCGGAGATGACAATCGCGTAGTCGATATTGGCACCCATCTGTATGGAGCTGACAATCAGGTAACTCATAAAGAAAATATTGTCCTTCATCAGGGTAGGAAAGGAGAAATTGATCCAGATCGCACCCTGGATCACCGCGATCAGCAGCACCGGCATTCCGGCGGATAAAAAGGTAAACAGCAGTACGGCAAGCACAGCCAGTATGGAGACCACGCTTACCACGGTATTATCAATGGCAAAGGTCTTCTTCAGGTCATACTGGCTGGTGGATTCACCGACGACATAGACGTTTCCGTCATAATATTTGCGGGCGATCGTGTGCATTTCATCCAGAAAGGCGAAGGTTTCTTCACCCTCCTGCGGAAGATTCAGATAGACCAGCATACGGCTGTAGTCCTTACCTTTTAACTGGTTTTGAGCCATTTCCATCTGGGTGTGGGCGTCGGACAGTTTTTGGTAGAGATCGTCATCCAGTGTCACATAGCCTTCCTCGACTTCATCATATAGGAACATAATAATATCGATCAGGGGGACGCTGTAAGAGGAGAGTCCGTTGATCACCTTGGCGTAGTTTTCATCGTCTACCGCATAGGCAATATAAAGCAGCTCCGCCACCTCATAGTCCAGATCCATCAGTTCGGAAAAATCTCTGGCGGTAAGCTTATCCGTCAGCATGTAACCGTCCATTGCCTCAATGTTGGAAAGTCCCTGCGTGCTTTTGACCTCGGGATGTTTTTCCAGTTCTGTGAGAAGCTTTCTTTCTTTTTCATAGCTGCCGGAGGGCACGATCAGTGCGACAAAGTTGGAGTCGCCGAAGCTTTCGGTGATCATATCGTCCGCCACCTGGGTTTCGTTTTGCACTGGGGTGACCAGCTCGGAATAGCCGTATACATAGGGAGTACGATTGGCCAGGATGCACGCACCTATGATCGCGACAACAAAAAGGATGGGAACGACATGCCTGGTCGCATAGTCGAATTTTCCGATAAAAGTGATCTTCGGAACAAAGTTTTTATGTTTGGTCTTATCCATGAGCTCGCCGAAGATCATGATCAGACCCGGCATGAGCAGGAAAACGGAAAGCAGGCTGAAAAAGATGGCCTTGATCAGGCAGATGGCCATATCTTTACCGATACCGTACTGCATGAACATCATGGCGATCAGACCGCCTACGGTGGTCAGGGAACTGGAAGAGATTTCCGGGATCGCTTTACTGAGAGCCAGAATGTTAGCCTCTCTGATCGGGAGGGTTAAATGCTCTTCCTTATAACGGTTGCAGAATATCACGGCATAGTCAATAGATAGCGCGAGCTGCAGAACGATCGTCACGGAATCCGATACAAAAGAGATGGTGCCTAGCAGGAAATTGGTTCCTGAGGCGAGTGCAGAGGAGGCTAAAAAGGTCAGGATCAATACCGGTACCTCCGCATAAGTCTGGGAGGTGAAGATCAGAACGGAGAGTACGATGATGGCCACGATCACGGTAACTACCTGCATCTCGGCATTGATCTGTTCGGCGGCGGCGTCTCCCATGGATGTGGAAACATAAATATCATAGCCGGAAAGATCACTCCGGATATCATCCAAAGCGGCCAATGCGCGGTCGTCATCTTCGGGATAGATGAACGTGATGTCAAACAATGCGGAGAAATTGTGAAAATGTTCCTCCGTCCGGTCAAAGGAGAGCATGGAGACATCTTCCCGGTCGCGGAGACTGTCGGCCAGCTTCTCCGCTTCGTCATAGTCGATGTTCATGACCATGACTTTTGCGGTACCGTAAGTTATAAATTGTTCATCCATCAGATCAAGCCCGATGGTAGTCTCCGCATCGTCCGGCAGATAAGCAGCCAAAGAGTTTTCCACTTTCACCCATTTGGCTGCGATCAGGCAGAATATGATGGCAATACCGAACAGTAAAAAGAACAGATTGCGCCGGTCTACGATAAACGTGGCGATTTTCAGCATGGTACTTGGCTTTTCTTCCATATCGTCCGATATGGTTATGTTTTTGTTTTTCCCCTCATTCATAACGCTTACTTCCTTATTTATAAATATTTCCCATTAACCAATACAAAATAGCACTTTTCCATCTTAAATTCAATATTTCTAATCTTAAATCTCTCTAAAATAATTGAAAACGCGGACACGGAAAAAGCAGCGTCGATACAGGTCAAAAAAAAGATACCGAACGGATCCGGTATCTTTTGGTGATGCCTGTTTACTTTAAGGGCTTGGCGCCGCCTTTTTCCTGAATGGTTGCTGAGAGACGCTGGAAGAAGCCCGGTTTCTTTTCGGGTTCTTTTTCTATTTTGCCGTGCAATCCCTTCACATCCAGTATGTAGATCCCGCTGACCACTGCCTTGACTTCCTTTTTGACCGGGATGGAGTCAAAGATTTTGTCGTCGCTGATCAGGGAAACAATCTGGGGACCGACCTTCGCTTTGACGATGGGAAGCTTGGTTCCGCGCATCAGTTTGGGCGTTTCTTCCACAACGATCTGCGGTAAACCGGCGTCCTTGAGCTTCATCCTCTTCTTATCAATGATCAGCATCGAGACGGTCTGCTTGTTGGCTTCCATCAGCTGCTGCTGTTCTTCCTGCTTCTTCTGGGCCTTCTTGCCGAGAAAGTACATGACCACCAGCGCAATGATGACAACAGCCAGAACGATCAGCAACACTATTGTGCCTGTCTTCATGATTAAGACCTCCTGCTATTTGTCTGAAACTGTTTCGGGCGGATCGATCTTTTGACCTTTTCCGAACAGCTACTTACAGATAACTATAACATAGAATGGGCGGAAACTGCAATGTTAATTTCGAAAATTCTGTGTCTTAATCCTGAAAACTTTCTAAAATGCTTTTATTTGAAGAAGTTTTGTGGTATAACATTAAAATAGATGCTGTGTTGGCATCTGGACAGGGGGGTATCAACTCTGAGAGGAAGGAATATTATGAAAAAAAGATTGGTAAATGCATTGCTTCTGGCAATGAGTGTTGCATTGTTGGGCGGATGTGCGAAGGCGCAGGAAGGTTCTGAGTCCGCACAGGAGACAACACAGGAGACCGTACAGGAATCCGGGCAGGCGGCGCAGGCTGCAGGTGAGAGAACGAGTCTGTTGGCCGACGGGCAGAAAGCTGCGGATTTTGTAACCCTGGGAAACTATAAGGGATTGAAAGTCACTGCCGAGAAAGAGGAGATTGACGAGGAAGAGGTTGAGATCCAGATGAGACAGTTGTATTTCAGCAGGATCACTGTGGAGGATGGCGTGAAGGATCGTCCGGTGCAGAGGCTGGATATGACGAACATTGATTATGAAGGCAAGAAGGATGGCGTGGCGTTTGAAGGCGGCACGGCAGAGGGATCAACGCTGCTGATCGGATCGGGGCAGTTTATTCCCGGATTTGAAGATGGATTGATCGGGGTAATGCCCGGGGAGACGGTGGAGCTGAACCTGACATTCCCGGAGAATTACAAGTCGGCGGAGCTGGCCGGACAGGATGTAGTATTTACAGTAAAAGTGAACTTCATTCCGGAGATGGAGGATGAACGCGTGTCCGAGCTGGGACTGGACGGTGTGACAGACATTGCAGGATTACGCGATTACGTCAGGAATGGTCTGACAGAGATGGCAGAAGACGAGTATCTGTCCGCTGTGCAGGATGAAGTATGGTCGCAGCTGATGGAGAATACGGTGTTTAGCGAGTTTCCGGAGGATATCATGGAAAGGAGCCGCAACGAGTATGCAGGTATGCTGGATCAGATGGCTGCGAGCTGGGGGATCGACGCGCAGACTTATGCGCAGGTCTACGGGACAACCTACGATGAGCTGCTTGATCAGTATGCGGAGGTCTATGCACAGCAGATGCTGGTAGTTCAGGCGATCGCAGATGCGGAGGGTCTGAATATTTCCGATGAGAAGCTGCCCGAGCGTATCAACGAATACGCTGCGGAGTCCGGTGTATCGCTGGATGTGCTCACAGCTAACGGATTATCGGACGAGGATTTCAGACAGAGTTTTCTCTATGAGGATGTGATGAATTTCCTGGTAGACAATTCAGTCAGGGAGCAGCAGTAAGACGAAGCGGTCGCGATCGGGATGCAGATAATAAAGGATAGTAAAAACAGGGAAAGAAAAGGATAACAGACGGGGAGAGTAGAAACATGAACTTAACGGATATCAGAGATCTATATCGGAAAAAAGAAGAGTATATCGGCAAGGATATCACAGTGGGAGGCTGGGTGAGAAGCAACCGTGATTCCAAAAATTTCGGATTTTTGGTGATCAATGACGGCACCTTTTTTGAACCTCTTCAGATCGTGTACGGAGACGGTTTGGACAATTTTGATACGGTGTGCAAGATGAACGTGGGAACGGCAGTGATCGTAAACGGGACGATCGTGGCGACTCCGGATGCAAAGCAGCCTTTTGAAATGCAGGCGAAAGAGGTTGTGCTGGAAGGTATTTCCACAGCGGATTACCCGCTGCAGAAAAAGCGCCACTCCTTTGAGTATCTCCGCACTATTTCTCATCTGCGCCCCAGAACCAATACGTTTCAGGCGGTATTTCGCGTGCGCTCTCTGATCGCATACGCGATCCATACCTTTTTTATGGAAAGAGGTTTTGTATATGTGCACACTCCGATCATTACCGGCAGTGACTGCGAGGGTGCCGGCGAGATGTTCCAGGTGACAACCCTGGATCTGAACAATCTTCCGAAAAATGCGGACGGCAGTGTGGATTACAGCCGGGACTTTTTCGGGAAGCAGACGAATCTGACGGTGAGCGGACAGCTGAACGTGGAGACGTATGCGTTCGCGTTCAAGAATGTATATACTTTCGGGCCTACCTTCCGCGCGGAGAATTCCAATACCACCCGTCATGCAGCGGAGTTCTGGATGATCGAGCCGGAGATGGCGTTTGCGGATCTGACGGATGATATGATCCTGGCGGAGAGCATGTTGAAGTATGTGATCCGGTATGTGCTGGAGAATGCGCCCGAGGAGATGGCGTTCTTTAACCAGTTTGTGGACAAGGGGCTGATCGAGCGTCTGAACCATGTGGTGAATTCTGATTTCGGTCATGTGACGTACACGCAGGCCATCGAGATCCTGGAGAAGCACAATGACCAGTTTGACTATAAGGTGTTCTGGGGATGCGATCTGCAGACAGAGCATGAGAGATATCTGACGGAGGTAGAATTTAAGCGTCCGGTGTTTGTGACCGATTATCCGAAGGAGATCAAGGCGTTCTACATGAAGCTGAATGAGGACGGTAAAACCGTAGCCGCCATGGATTGTCTGGTACCCGGCATCGGAGAGATCATCGGCGGCAGCCAGCGTGAGGATAAGCTGGAGGTGCTGGAGCAGCGCATGGAAGAGCTGGGATTAAAGAAAGAGGATTATGATTTCTATCTGGATCTGCGCAGATACGGTTCCGTGCGTCATGCCGGATTCGGGCTGGGGTTTGAGAGATGCGTGATGTATCTGACCGGTATGGGCAACATCAGAGACGTTTTGCCTTTCCCGAGAACGGTAAACAACTGCGAACTGTAAAACGGATAGTGCAGCTTGGGCGAAAGCGGAAAGCGAGAGTGCATACATGAAAAAAATGTTCAGGTGCTTTCTGAAAAAATGCATAGGTATGACCATGGTGTTGGCGATGGTGACGCCCGCCGTCTGCTATTTTGCGGACGAGGGATTGATCGCACAGGCTACATCGATCAATGATGTGCAGAATAATATCAACAAGATCAATCAGCAGATCGACAAACTCAACCAGAACGTCGAAAACATGGAGGAAAAGCAGGAAATCCTCGCCGAGGAGATGGAGGATCTGAACTCTGAGATCATCAATACCATGACCAGTATCGGCATGAAGGAGGATGAGATCGCGGAGACCGAGCAGGCTCTGGTGTACAAGCAGGCAGATATAGAGGATACGGCTGCGGAGTATGAGCGTGCAAAAGAGATTGAGACAAAGCAGTATGACGACATGATCGTGCGGCTTCGCAAGATGTATGAAAACGGCGGCGAGCAGAGCAGCCTGAACATGCTGTTGTCCGGGAACGGAATGTCGGATATTTTGAACCAGATGGATTTTGTGGAATCGGTTTACTCCTATGACAGACTGAAATTGGCTGAGTTTGCGGAGACGAAGGAAATGGTGCTGGAGCTCTGGAATCAGCTGGAGGAAGAAAAGCTGAACCTTGAGGCGGAGAAGCAGCAGCTGGAACTGGACAGACAGGCGCTGGAAGCGCAAAAGAGCGAACTGAATACCCTGCTTTCCAGAAAAAAAGCGCAGTCTGCCAACTATGAGGCTGAGATCAAGAAAGCCAGACAGGAGGCCAGTGTGGCAAAGAAGCAGCTACAGCAGGAACAGCAGACCCTGAAACGGCTGCAGGAGGAAGCGAAGAGAAAGAACACTACGGTCACCAGCAATGCGGCCAACGGTACGTATACGACCAATTATAATTCTATCATAGACAGTGCCGGCGGAAGTGATCTGGGGAAACAGGTGGCAAAATATGCCTGTCAGTTTGTGGGAAATCCGTATGTGTCCGGCGGGACAAGCCTGACAAACGGGGCGGATTGCTCCGGATTTACGTTCCGTGTGTACAGTGATTTCGGATATAAGCTGCCGCGAACCTCCACAGAGCAGAGAAGCGCAGGACGAGGCGTCAGTTACAGCGAGGCGCAGCCGGGAGATCTGATCTGTTACAGCGGGCATGTGGCGATGTATATCGGCGGCGGCAAGATCGTGCATGCCAGCACTGCCAAGACCGGCATCAAGATCGGAAACGCCCAGTACAGAGAGATACTGTCGGTGCGAAGGATCGTCTAGCAGAAATTATTCATACCCCTTGGGAATCGGTCATACATTGTATAAACGATTCCTGAAGGGGTATTCTTTTGAAAGATTATATTGAGGAGCGGGCGGTATCGATCGCTAATTATATCATCGATCACAATGCCACGGTGCGTCAGACTGCCAAGGCATTCGGGGTCTCCAAGTCCACAGCGCATAAGGACGTCACGGATCGGCTGACTCAGATCGACCCGTCCCTGGCCACGCAGGTGAGGAAGGTTCTGGATGTAAATAAATCGGAGCGCCATATCCGGGGAGGACTGGCAACCAGAGAAAAGTACCTGCACAAGACGATGAGCCGCTTGTAGAAACTACATATAGGGGAAACTGGCCACTATAGAGCAATCTGTAGTGGTTTTTTGTTCTATTTTTTTCAAAATATTTCATGAAAATCTGCAATTGCGCATTGATTATATTGGTTAAATAGTTTATAATGGTTACAGTTTCATACTGGGGTCAGTAGGGCGCATAGAATGCGTCCGGCGGCATGGTTTCTGTGCCGCGGAAAATACCGCAGATATTTGGGAGGTAAGAATGAGCAAGCAAGTATTACAGATGAAATATCATCCCGCTAAGAAGGAAGTAGAATTCCATCGTTTTGATAACGGGCAGGAGGTTTCCATCAAAAACGACAGCCGTCTCATGCAGTATATGGGCATGAAGGGCAAGTTTGTATTGCAGGATCACGGGAATGCATTCTTCGAGGATATCACGCATGCTTTTGACAATCTGGAAGAGATTGAGATGCAGGTTGTGACCACGAAGATGGATTACGAAGATTTTGTGCAGATGGTGGAGTACTATAATGCAGAGCCGGACGCATGCAAGATCACGCCGACCCTGATCGCGGAACTCCCGGATATGACGCATACATTTGCGGAAGTAAAGAAATACGGTGAACAGGCTGCGGAAATCCTGGGCAGACACAGACAGAACCTGTTCGAGATTCCGATGGAAAATGAAAACGTGAAAAAGAGTGCGGAGAGCTTTGCGGAGCAGATCGACGAGGAGCGCAACAACATTCATGACAAGATCGACAGTCTGAATGATAATGCGGTGAGCCTTTGCTTTACCGGAGTGTACAGCGCCGGTAAGTCCACGCTGATCAATGCACTTTTGGGTTATAAGATCCTGCCGGAGAAGATTACTTCCGAGACTGCGAAGATGTTCTGTATCTCCAGCCCGAAGACAGGCGAGTGTGTAAGGATTATTTTTAATATTGACGGAACTTATTCCGAACTGGACTGGAATGATGCGCTGTTCGGATTTGCATTCTCCCAGGGACTTACAGATAATGCGACCAAGGCAAGGATCCAGGAGGAAGTGAGCCGTGTGCAGGAAGAGAAGCTTCCCCAGCACGAGCAGATCAGGGCGATCCTCACCATGCTGAATACCATGGACAATGTTTCCGCAGATATCCGGATCCGTTTTCCGGTGGCTCTGGACAGCGCGAATGTGCAGTACATTATTTACGATACACCCGGCACGGACAGCAACTATGCAGAGCATCAGACGGTACTGATGGATGCCCTTTCCGAGCAGAAGCAGTCCATCCTGATCTTTGTCGCCGCACCGAATAAGACAGAAGGAAGCGGAAACAACGCATTGCTGAAATATCTGAAGGAAGCCGAGGAAAAGAACAGCAAGACCAGCATTGATATCAGCCGTTCCCTGTTTGTGATCAACTGGTCCGACTGTATTGATTCCGATGCGAGAAAAGATCTGCAGCATGAGGAGATCAAATATAAGGACGATGATTCCTTCTCCATTCGTCTTGCAGACAAGAAACTGTTCTTTATCTCCGCAAAATACGGATATGCAGCCAGAGCGGTAAAGAATGGTGTCGCATCCGAGAAGGATATGTCAGAGTTTAACAAAGGTCTGACCAATATGACCGATAAGTTCGGCGGTTACTGCTATAGAGAGAATCGCTGTGCGATGTCTGAGTTTGCCACCAAGCGCATGACCGAGCGCTGTGAGGATGCGTTAAAAGCGGCTGAGGAGAATAAGGATGATGTGTCCGTATTGGAAGTAGCCACAGGTCTGTATGCACTGGAGAGTGAGATCCTGCAGTACGGTGAGAAATATGCATCCGCAGTTAAGGCGTCCGCGATCATTGACAGTGTGGACAAGGCATTGTCCAAGTTGAGCAACCGCGCGGTTTCTCTTCGTGAGAGTAATCGTGAGGAGATCAAGGCGATCGAGAAAAATATTGTGGAGCTACGCAGGACCATCAATGAGGCGATCGAAAAGGAATATAACAATTCTTCCATCCCGGAGAATACGCCCCTCCCAGAGGAGGCCAGCATGACGCTGGGTCTCGATCGGGCATCTCTGTACAGCGCCATCGTAGGAAATACAAAAAATTACATGGATCATGAGTTGAGAGGATGGTTTTTGGGACTTTTCGGTCGTGTGAAGGTGAAGGATCGCGATAAGGACAATGTCCGTGATATGATCAACAGCGCGATTGATGATTACACCGACAAGTTTCTGACCCAGCGCCAGATCCTTTTGGAGAGCCAGAGAGATATTTTCATGGATGCGGTAAAGCAGACCATCATGGATAACGGTAATATCTCCAAGGCGGCTAAGAAGTTCTTCCTGGATGTACCGGCTCCGCAGGTTGTAAAGCCCGGTATTGCCAACTGGGGTGAGTTGTACGATTCTCACTGCCGTACCGAGAAATTCCTGATGTTCAAGGGAGAGTATCTGGATAAGGTAGGATTTATTCAGGATGTGGAGAAGATGCTGGTGCAGATCGCTGACAGTATGTACATGGATTACAGCAGAGATTACAGAAATGCATTGGAATCCTTGCTTCAGCAGATCAAGACGCAGTTTGAGGGAAATCTGGACACCTATTCTCTGTATATGAAAGCCATGGTGGAGAACCGTGATGCAATGCAGCAGTTGGGTGACAAGGTGGCAGATGTGGCGACGGAGCTGTTCGACTGTCAGAAGCAGCTGAATGACATCATCTGGAATCTGAGACTGACATCCTTCTGGCTGTAGATATCCGTGACAGCCTTTAAAGGAAGCGGATACAAGAAGAAAATAAAAGATATGAGGGCACAGCCTCGAATCGGGGCTGTGCTTTTTTACCTTATAGGAAATGATCACGACAGGAAATGCGTGTTACAGGGACTGAGCACTATAAGGATTGAGCAGTATAAGGATGGAGCACTTCAGTATGTGATAGGAACGGGAGAGCGGATCGGGATATGGCGGACAGGCAAGGCGAAGGCGCACCGGCTGCGGATGAGCAGAGGAAGCCGGTCGGAAAGAAAACAGAACAGATGCAAAGCACATTGGCGGGGCAGATCCTGCAGCTCGCCCATGATGATCTGTTGATGCACCTGCGCTTTTTGGACACGGCTTTGGCGAAGGTGCCGTGGAGAGCGCGGAAAGGGATCGGCTGTATGGCGACAGACGGGGCGGTCTGCTATTATGATCCGGTCTGGGTACTGCAGACCTATCAGAAAGAGGAGAAGCGTATTGCAAGGATTTATCTGCATATGCTGTTGCATTGCGTGTTTGCCCACAGCTTTCAATATGAGAAGCTGGAGGGAAAATACTGGGATCTGGCTGCAGATATCGCTGTGGAGAATGTGATCCTGGATATGCAGCTGACAGATGTGGCATTAGAGCAGGATGCGGATGCAAAGCGGAAGCTGAAGATCTTAAGGGAGGATATCGGACCGCTTACCGCAGAGCGGATCTATCGATATTTTCGGCACAATCCGCCTTCTGCGAGGGAAGAAAAGGAACTTCGGGAGCTGTTTTTGCAGGATATACATTCGCTCTGGCAGCCGGCGGAAAACTATGAGATCGGATTGGAGCAGTGGAAGAAGATCAGTGAGCGTATCAAGGCGGATCTGAAGTCTTTTACGAAAGCGCGGGCCGGGTCAGAGACGCTTCAGAAGAATCTGGAGGAGACCACCAGAGATCACTATGATTACAGCGATATTCTGCGACGCTTTACGGTGATGGGAGAGGATATCACCGTAAACGATGAGGAGTTTGATTATATTTATTACACCTATGGGTTGACGCATTACGGGAATCTGCCTCTGATCGAACCGTTGGAATACAAGGAGACCCACAAGGTGAGGGAATTTGTGATCGCCATCGATACATCGGCGTCCTGCAGAGGGGCTGTGGTACGGAATTTTCTGCGAAAGACCTATTCGATCCTGAAGTCCTCCGAGAATTTTTTCCACAAGATCAATGTACATATCATCCAGTGTGACAATGAAGTGAAAAGTGACACAAAGGTCACTTCTGAGGAAGAATTTGAGAATTTTATGAAGTATGGAAAACTTACAGGGTTCGGGGCAACGGATTTCAGGCCGGTGTTCACGTATCTGGAGGAGTTGAAGGGTCAGGGAGAGTTTGAGAATCTGAAAGGCCTGATCTATTTTACGGACGGGTATGGGATCTATCCGGAGAAGATGCCGGATTATGACGTGATCTTCGCGTTTCTGGATGAGGACGAAAACCGGGCTGCGGTGCCGCCGTGGAGTCTGAAGGTGGTGCTCATGAGCGAGGAGTTTGAGGAAGAGGGAGAGAGAGGATGAACATTAAGCAGGCGAAGGAATATATCAAGGATTCCGTGAGACTCTATTTAAAGAAAAATGAGTTTGGAGAGTACCGGGTGCCGGTGGTCAGACAGCGCCCGATCTTCCTGCTGGGTGCGCCGGGTATCGGCAAGACGGCAATCATGGAACAGATCGCGCAGGAGATGGGGATCGCATTGGTATCGTATTCCATGACCCATCACACCAGGCAGTCGGCGCTGGGGCTTCCTTTTATCACACAGAAAACATACGGCGGGCAGGAGTACAGCGTGTCGGAGTATACCATGAGTGAGATCATTGCGTCTATCTATGATACGATGGAACAGAGTGGCATTAAAGAGGGGATCCTGTTTCTGGATGAGATCAACTGTGTGTCGGAGACGCTTGCACCCTCCATGCTGCAGTTTTTGCAGTACAAAGTGTTTGGCAGGCATCAGGTGCCGGAGGGATGGATCGTGGTGACCGCAGGAAACCCGCCGGAGTACAATAAGTCGGTGCGGGAATTTGACGTGGTGACCTATGACCGATTGAAGCTTCTGGAGGTGGAGCCGGATTTTGAAATATGGAAAGAGTATGCGGGAGAGAGAAGGCTGCATCCGGCAATCGTAAATTTCCTGGATCTGAAGAAGGATGCGTTTTACTGTATGGAGATGACGACCAAGGGACGCAGCTATGTGACCGCCAGAGGCTGGGAGGATCTGTCCCAGATGCTGCAACTGTATGAGGAAGAGGCGCTTGCAGTGGAGGAGAGTCTGGTGGGGCAGTATATCCGCAACGACCGGATCGTGAAGGAATTCGCGGCATATTATGATCTCTTTAACAAGTATAAGAAGGATTATCATATCAATGCGATCCTGGCCGGGAATGCGCCGGCGCAGGCGGTGGAGAAGGCGAAGACGGCAGCTTTTGATGAGCGGTTGTCCCTGCTGGGTATGCTGCTTGACAGGGTGCAGGCGGACATGAAGGATGTGATGGAGCAGGCGACGTATCTGAAGGAGCTGCAGGCGCCTCTCGTGGCGGTGAAGGAGAAAGCAGCCGGGGCAGACGGCGCCTCAGATGTAGCCGGGGCAGACGGCGCCTCAGATGCAGGCGCTGCTAACGCGGGACAGAGTGGAAAAGATATTATTTTGACACAAATGTCACAAATGACCGGGGCAAGGCGGAAGAAGATGGAGAATCTGCAGATGGCAAATTCTCTGTCCGAGGCGGATCGCAGAAGACATCTGCGGGTGCTGCGTTTTCTGGAGGAGTGCCAAAAGGTTCTGTATACGGCGGATGCGGCGAACACAGAGGAGGCATTTGGCGTGATACGGGAAAAATATGACGGGGAAGTCGCAAGTATGAAGCAGGACACCGCGAAGACGAAGGCTGAGCTGGAGGCATTGTTTGCGTTTGCGGAAGCGGCCTTTGAGGAGGGGAATGAGATGCTGATCCTGGTGACGGAGCTGACCGTACATAATGCCAGCGCCCGGTTTATTGCGACCTTTGGCAGCGAAGCCTACAATCGGCACAACAAAGAGCTGATGCTGGGGGAGCGGAACAATGATATCAAGGCGCAGATCGCGGCATTGGGGATTGACTGATCCAGGATATAGGAGTGTCCGACTGGATAAAGTTTTGGCGCGGCGTGCTGCCTGATGGCGGGAGTGGATAGATTATGGCAAAGGAATGGGAGTTCCCCATACCGGGGGGAAGTCTGTATTATGAAAAGGTAGGATCAGAGCATGAGGAAGCCGGCATTTGCATCACGAGAATGCAGGGTCTTGCGGGAGAAGTGGAGATCCCGGCGCAGATCGAGGGGATGCCTGTGCTGGCGATCGGGCGCAAGGCTTTCCTCAGCAAGAAGAATCTGCGGAAAGTTACGGTTCCGGAGACGGTAGCTGAGGTGGGAGACTGGGCCTTTGCGTATTGTGACCATCTGCATACGGTGAGATTTGTGCAGGAGACAACGGAGCTTCGTTTCGGCAAAGCGGTCTTTCTCGAGTGCAGCAGTTTGCGGTTTGTGTATGTGAAAGATGGCAGAGAATCCACGGCGGCGCTGCTTGCTGCAGCTGTGACTACAGCGGAGGCACCATACCTGTTGGATGCGCAGGAGGCAGGCAGCAGGGAATGGCTGGAGAAGTGGGATGCCAGGATGTTTGCTGTACTGCACAGCGCGGACGAGGAAGGGTATTCCAAGCAGGTATTGTGCGGGGAGGAAGACTACGGCAGCACGGACAAGGTGGCGTATGAGAGCGGCAGGCGAAAAGTGAAGGTGCGGCTGTTGCTGTTGCGGTGTCTGTACCCGGAGGGACTTGCGCCCGGGCGACGGAGTGAGATGGAAGCGTATCTGCGGGAGAAGGACGAGACCTGGCAGGTGATCTTAAAGGAGCACGGCGAGGAACAGGCTTACTATAAACTGTTCACCGACTTGGGCTGTGTGACGGAGGACAATTTTGATGCGCTGCTTCGCGATGTGGGCGAGGACTGTCCGGAGCTGAGGGCATATCTGATGCGGTATAAAGAGGAGATGCTGGGCTATTCGGATTTTTTTGCGGGACTGCAGTTGTAGAAAAGAAGCGGAATACTTTCTTAATTCTTTTTGAAAATTTATTTAGACAGGTGACGCAAAAGTCAGATTGTGATATGCTAGATAGAGTATGAGATAAATTGTAAATAGAATCGCAATATGTTAAAAACGAGAGATTAAAATGTAAAATGAGGGAGAAACATAAATGAGCATGACACTGGAACAGGCAAAAGCAAAACTGGAACAATACGGGCAGCAGCATGTGTTGAAATATTACGAGGAATTGTCCGAGACGGGGAAACGGGCGCTGCTCGATCAGATCGATGCTACGGATATGAGTATTCTGGATGCTTGTCTGCATAAGGAGGAGCTGGCGCAAAAGGGAGAGATCACGCCCCTTGCGGCGATGCAGATCCCGGAGATCGAGGCGAACAGGGAGAGCTTTACCAAGACCGGTCTGGAGGCGATCCGGGCAGGCAGGGTGGGCGCGGTCCTTCTGGCAGGCGGCATGGGCACAAGACTTGGCTCGGATGATCCCAAGGGCATGTACAATGTGGGGATCACCAGGGAACTGTACATTTTTGAGTGTCTGATCAATAATCTGATGGATGTGGTGAAGCAGGCGGATGCGTGGATCCATCTGTTTGTCATGACCAGTGACAAGAATCATGATGCAACCGTTGCTTTTTTGAAGGAGAAGAATTATTTCGGCTACCGCGAGGAATACGTGCATTTCTTTGAGCAGGAGATGGCGGCAGCGACGGATTACAACGGCAAGATCTATCTGGAGGAGAAGGGGAAGCTCTCCACTTCCCCCAACGGAAACGGCGGGTGGTTTGTTTCGCTGAAGAGATGCGGATTGCTTAATTTTGTGCATGAAGCGGGGATCGAATGGCTGAATGTGTTCGCGGTGGACAATGTGCTGCAGCGCATTGCGGATCCCTGCTTTATCGGCGCAACGATCCGTAAAAACTGTGTAGTGGGATCCAAGGTGGTACGCAAGAGTGCGCCGGACGAGAAGGTAGGCGTGATGTGTCTGGAGGACGGAAAGCCCTCCATCGTGGAATACTATGAGCTCACGGAGGAGATGGCGAACGCAAAGGATGAGAATGGGGACTATGCGTACTATTTCGGCGTGATCCTGAATTATCTGTTTAAGGTGGCAGAGCTGGAGCGGATGATGGAGAATAAGCTGCAGCTTCACATTGTGGAGAAGAAGATCCCGTATCTGAATGAAAACGGGGAACTGGTGAAGCCGGAGCAGCCCAACGGATATAAGTTTGAGAATCTGGTGCTTGACATGATCCATGAGATGGATTCCTGCCTGCCCTTTGAGGTGGTGCGGGAGAAGGAGTTTGCGCCGATCAAAAATGCAACGGGTGTGGATTCCGTGGAGAGTGCAAGGGAGCTTTTGAAGAAGAACGGCGTAGAGCTGTAAAAGGAGAAGTAAAGAGAGAAGTAAAGAGAGGGTCAGAGCATGAAGATTTTGGTGACAGGTGGAGCGGGATTTATAGGGAGCCACACGGTGGTGGAGTTGCAGGAGGCAGGCTACGATGTGGTCGTATTGGACAATCTGTGTAATTCCAGTAAGAAGTCGCTGCAGCGCGTGGAGGCGATCACGGGAAAGACAGTGCCTTTTTATGAGGCGGATATTCTGGACAGGGAGGCTCTCACGGAGATTTTCACCAGGGAGCAGCCGGACGCGGTGATCCATTTCGCCGGATTGAAGGCGGTGGGCGAGTCTGTCCAGAAGCCCTGGGAGTACTATGAGAACAATATCGCGGGGACGTTGACACTGGTGGATGTGATGCGCAAGCATGGGGTGAAGAATATTATCTTTTCCTCCAGTGCTACGGTGTATGGCAATCCGGCGTTCATCCCGATCACGGAGGAGTGCCCCAAGGGGCAGTGCACCAATCCCTACGGCTGGACCAAGTCCATGCTGGAGCAGATCCTGTCGGATATCCAGAAGGCGGATCCGGAGTGGAATGTGATCCTGCTGCGTTACTTTAATCCGATCGGGGCGCACAAGAGCGGTACCATCGGGGAGAATCCCAACGGTATCCCCAACAACCTGATGCCTTATATCACCCAGGTTGCGGTGGGCAAGCTGAAAGAGCTGGGCGTGTTCGGCAACGATTACGATACGCCGGACGGAACCGGTGTGCGCGATTATATCCATGTGGTGGATCTGGCCAGAGGGCATGTGAAGGCGTTAAAGAAGATCGAGGAAGGCGCAGGGCTTAAAATCTATAATCTGGGCACCGGCGTGGGCTACAGCGTGCTGGATATTGTGAAGAATTTTGAGGAAGCGACGGGTGTGAAGATCCCGTATTCCATCAAGCCCAGAAGAGCGGGAGACATCGCCACCTGCTACGCGGATGCAAGTCTGGCGAAGGAGGAGCTGGGCTGGACGGCAGAGTACGGCATCAAAGAGATGTGCGAGGATTCCTGGAGATGGCAGAAGAACAATCCGAACGGGTATGCGGACTGAGAATACGCCCGGAGGGATATTGGTCTGGAGGGATAGGATGAGTGAGATTGATGATCTGGTAAGTATGATCGATGGAAAGATGAGCGGCGGCGTGAGCAGGCTCAAGGTGGAGTTTTCCGAGGCGCAGAAGGCGGACACGGTGAAGGAACAGTATCATCTGGGGCGCTGTGATGTGGGGAGTCCCTGGGCAAAGGGAACAGTGTCCAACTGTGATGCGGTGGATACGCCCGGAGAAGGCGACCGCTGAGGAGAAACCGGTTATAAACGGAGGAAAAAACATCCTGGGGAAAACACGTCGGGATGAGAAAAGGAGTGAATAAATATGAAATACGAGGTAAAAGGTGGAAGTCTGCCGGTGCTGATCTGTCAGCTGGAGGCAGGAGAGCAAGTGGTCTGTGAGTCAGGTGCCATGTCCTGGATGGATGACGGTATCGAGATGCAGACCGAAGGCGGCGGGATCGGAAAGGTGTTCGGACGGATGCTGTCCGGCGAGGCGCTGTTCCAGAACCGCTATGTGGCAAAGCAGGCGGGCGAGATCGCGTTCGCATCCAAATTCCCGGGGTCTATCGTTGCCTATGAGGTGACGCCGGACAAGCCTGTGATCCTGCAGAAGACTGCGTATCTTGCAAGCTGCGGTAATGTGGAGCTTTCTGTGTATCTGCAGAAGAAGATCGGCTCCGGCTTCTTCGGAGGTGAGGGCTTTATCATGCAGAAGGTGTCCGGAAGCGGTCTGGTATTTGCAGAGATTGACGGTGCGGCTGTGGATTATGTATTGCAGCCGGGACAGCGGAAGATCATTGATACCGGATATCTCGCAGTGATGGACGGCACCTGCAGTCTGGATACACAGACAGTCAAGGGCGTGAAGAATGCGCTGTTGGGCGGTGAGGGATTGTTCAATACGGTACTTACCGGACCGGGGCGTATCACCCTGCAGACCATGCCGATCAGCAAGACGGCACTGACCTTGTACGGTTATATGCCTCATCCGTCGAAATAGTTTTGGGGCAATGCCGGACAATGTCGGATATGAAAACAAAATCAAAATCATAATCAAAATCAAGCCGGGATGCGGAACCCCTTCTATCAGGTTCCGTGTCCCGGCTTTTTGTCTTATACGAGCAATGCCATATGATCATGATCTCTGCCCCCGCAGGTCCTTCTTTACGCGATATAGAGATACATGCAGATAAAGTGGCACATGCTCCCCGCCATGACAAACAGGTGGAACACCTCGTGGGAGCCGAACCATTTATGCTTTGCGTTAAAAACGGAAAGCTTTAATGCGTAGATAACACCGCCGACCGTATAGATGATACCGCCTGCCAGCAGCCAGAGAAAAGCTCCCGTGGGGAGGGTTTTCAGTAGTTCTCCGAACACCAGCACGCATACCCAGCCCATAGCGATATAGATGATGGAGGAAAACCACTTCGGGCAGGTCACCCAAACAGCTTTGATCCCCATGCCCACCAGGGCGATCCCCCACACCAGGGCAAGCAGCTTATACCCGATCTCCCCGCCCAGTACGATCAGGCAGACCGGTGTGTAGGAGCCGGCGATCAAAACAAAGATCATCATGTGATCTATTTTCTTGAAGATGCGAAGCGCTTTTCCGGTCAGGTTCACGGTATGATAAGTAGTGCTGGCACCGTAAAGCAGGATCATACTGGCCATGAAGATCGCCATGGCGATAAAATTTTTGGTACCATCTGCACTTCCTGCTTTGATCAAAAGCGGCACAGCCGCAAAGACTGACATCATCATGGCGATAAAATGAGTGATCGCACTTCCGGGTTCTCTGATCGTGATCTGCATTCTGCATTCCTCCTCTTTTCTGATCCGGCATTCTGAGATGTTTTGCTTCATATACGTAGTATGCGCCGTGTAGCGCTATAAATCCGCAAAGGACGCATCGACACATCAACATGTAGTTTTCAAAACTACGTCCTGTGATTTGAATGCTACTACAAAAGGAAGGAATTGTCAATAATCTTTTCTGAAAAAAACAATCAATAGGATCGGTCCTCTTCCAACACCTGAAATTCCATATAATCGAAGTCGACGGATTCGATAAAACTGTCCTGGTAGAAACGTGTACGCGCGTGACGTTTGAATTCTGCTATATTTTTATCCAGCCAGATGGGCTGTGCCAGATCGAATTTGTGGCAGGCTGTGTCGAGAATGTGAAAAACTTTGTGGGTACGAGTGTCGTCCGAGAGGTCTTCTTCGGTGGTGTCTTTGATCATATGTCCGTTTTGCCATAGTTTGATCCAGATACGCAAGGCGGTGTCCTCCTTTTAAGGTAATGCGCTGTATTTTTTCCTATCATAAGGAATTTTGGGTGAAAAATCAAGTCTATAGTCTGCCTGGTGCGGCATGCCGGAGTGCGGCGACGGTTTGGGCGGAGTGTTTTTGATGGTTTGGGTAATGAAAAAGAAATTTCCTGCATATAGATATAGAGTGGCGGTTAGATTGGCAAAACCACCAACAAAACTTTAAAAAGGAATTAAATTTTGTGAAATATATACATTTTTATCCAGAGTTATGGTATAATGAAATGACACGAGAACTAGGCGGCTATGGCAAAGGAGTAACAGGAGTAACTATGGACTTTTTAGGGGCAAATGGGGATGGGATTGACAGCTGGCAGGAGGTCACGCTGGTATATAATGCTGCGCTGAAGCAGGTACAGACCAAGATGGAAATCCTCAATGATGAATTCCAGCATGTACATCAATATAATCCGATCGAACATATCAAGGCGAGGATCAAGACGCCGGAGAGCATTGTAAAAAAACTGAAACGACACGGTTATGAATCTACAATAGAAAATATGGTGAAGCATGTAAATGATATAGCGGGTATCCGGATCATCTGTTCCTTTACTTCCGATATATACCGTATTGCGGATATGGTCAGTGAGCAGAAGGATATCAAGGTGATCGGCGTGAAGGATTATATCACGTATCCTAAGGCGAGCGGATATAAGAGCTACCATATGATCGTGACGGTGCCGGTATACTTGTCGGATCGGATCGTAGATACGAAAGTGGAGATTCAGATCCGGACGGTTGCCATGGATTTTTGGGCCAGTCTGGAGCATAAGATCCACTACAAATTCGAGGGGGATGCGCCGGAGCATATCAAAGAGGAACTGATAGAGTGTGCACATATGGTATCAGATCTGGATGCGAGGATGCTTTCTCTGAATGAGGAGATTTTGGAGCTGGCC
>CADBNO010000060.1 GCA_902796105.1 uncultured Lachnospiraceae bacterium
GTATGCGGTGGAGCTTTGCTGTATCCGGATGTGGGATATGGATCTGCCGGGATGGCTGGACCGTTTCCTGTTTGTGCGGGACGCAGCGGCGCTCGCTGACGGTGCACAGTTTGCTTTCACGGGAAACCAAAGTGCACTGAGAAACGCGCTCGGGCTGATCGGTGGAGCGCTGGCGATCCGTAAGGATGCGATGCAACTGATACGGGAGACGGCGGAGGATACGAAGCTGTCGCATCTGAGAAAAGAAGAGCCTGTGAATTATCTGTTGATGGCGGGAGCTGTTGCGGGTGCGGCGGTCGGATTAAATCTGTTGTTGGATCTGTTGGGGGTTGTGGATAATTCTGCGGCATATCAGGCGGTGGCAGCAGATCAGTATGCGGCGAATTTTTTCCTGGGACTTGTGGTGTACGGCTTGATCTCACCGGCAGCGGAGGAGCTTTTGTTCCGGGGAATTCTTCACAATTATCTGCGGAAGTTTTATCCGGTGCGGCTGACCTTGTTAGTGTCATCAGCCTTGTTTGGGTTATATCATATGAATGTGGTTCAGGGGATCTATGGTTTTTTGATGGGATGTCTGATCGCGTACGCATATGAATTTTTCGGAGATTTTAAGGCAGCGCTGGCGGTTCATGCCGGGGCGAATTTACTCGTGTATTGTCTGTCTTATACGGCGCTTGCGGAAACGACGGCTGTCAGGTTGCCGGTGTGTCTGGTCTTTGGCGGAATGGCCGTCTGGTGCCTGCGGAGTCTTGGACGGAAGAAGAATGTCTTATAGAAGGAAGAGCTGATGAGATTTTCGATCATTGTAGTAGCGCTGAATGCGGGCGAAAAATTGAAGGAAACCGTGCAGAGCGTGCTGGCGCAGGATTTCACAGATTATGAGATCATAGTGAAGGATGGCGGGAGCAGGGACGGTTCTGTGGAGAAAATACCTGAGGATCCCCGGATCCGCGTGTACCGGAAAGGGGATAAGGGGATCTATGACGCCATGAACCAGGCGGTGGAGGAAGCAAACGGTCAGTATATTTTGTTCCTGAACTGTGGGGATCATCTGTATGATCGGACGGTGCTCCGGAAGGTGGATGCTGTGATCACCGCACAGGAGGCGTCGGTGTCCGGTGACGGGCAGGGAAAGGACAAGAGGCCGTTAGTGGTGTACGGTGATGTTTACAGCGCAAAGAATCAGGTGGTGATCGCCGCGCCTAAGCATATTGACGGTGGAATCTGTTATCGCAATATTCCCTGTCATCAGGCGTGTTATTATGCGGCGGAGCTCTGTAAGAAGAGGCCTTATGATCAGGAATACCGGATCCGGGCTGACTATGATCATTTCCTTTGGTGTTATTACGAGGCAAAGGCGCGGATGATCTATTCGGGTGATATTGTGGCGTCCTATGAGGGCGGCGGTTATTCAGAGAGTAAGGCAAATCGCAAGCGGGACAAGGCTGAGCATAAAATGATCACGGAGCACTATATGTCCCGGAAAGAGTTGAGAAAGTATCGGATCTGGATGGCGGCAACGCTTGCACCGCTTCGCAAGGTGGTGGCGGAGAACAGACTGACATCGGGGCTGTACTATGGATTGAGAGATCTGGTGCAGAAAAAGGGCTGAAAGGGCTGAAAGAGCAGGCGTATTCGGAGCAGGAGAAGTCAGGGAGTTAGCGGAGATGGCACAGAAAACGGGAGCGAGACAACAGAATCTGGATGAATTGCGGGCGCTGGCCATGATGATGGTGGTTGTCCTGCATTTTCTCGGCAAGGGGAACCTGTTGGGGGACGTTACAGCTGACACTATGGACAGTGTGGGCATTTTCGCCTGGGTGTTAGAGGCGTTTTGTATCGTGGCAGTGAACTGTTATATGTTATTGTCGGGATACTTTTTGTGTGAATCGGAATTTAAGCTCAGCCGGCTCTTCAAGCATTATCTGCAGGTGTGGATGTATTCCGTGGGGATCGGGCTTGTGGCAGCGGCAACCGGCTTTGTGCCAGCGGCGGAGGTGGATACGCATTATTACCTGACGTTACTATTTCCGGTGTCCATGGGGCATTATTGGTTTATGACAGCGTATCTGTTTTTGTACGTGATGCTTCCGGTGGTGTTGACCGGGGTCAGGCACATGGATCAAAAGCAGATGCAGGGTAGTATCTTGCTGCTGCTTGCCGTGTTTTGTCTGTGCAAGTCCGTATTGCCGTTTCGGCTGGAGCAGGACGGGTTGGGCTATGATGTGGTCTGGTATCTGTGTGTGTTCCTGTTGGCCGCCTATATCCGCAAATTTGGTATGCCGGTTTTGGCGAAGCGCTGGCGATGTATGTGTTTTTATCTGGGAGGCTGTGGGTTGATCCTGGCGGAGTTTTTCGTGCTGCGGGAGCTTTACCTGCGCAGGGGAAGCTTTGGGCTGATCCTGAAGGTGAGCTTTGAGTACAATCATATGTTTGCGTTGCTTGCAGCGGTGGGATTGTTCGGATTTTTCCTGCAGAGCAAGGGCAGCGGGATCGCCGGGAAGGCGGCGCGGGTGATCTCGCCGTATGTTCTGGGGGTGTATCTGCTGCATGAGAATATCGGCGTAAGATATGGATGGCAGCGTTTGTTCCATGCGGGGGAGATACGGACTGTGCCGGAGCTTATTTTGTGGACGTTGCTTGCAGCGGTGTGTATGTTTGCAGCCGGAGTGGCATTGGAATGGCTGAGAAGTATCCTGGTGAAGGCACTTGGCGAAAAATAATTGCGGGAGGCAGCATGGAGGATTTGGTGCAGAGTGGAAAAAAGAGAATATGGTGGGAGCCTGTGCTGTTGGTGATCCTGTTCTGGTATCCGCTGCGGTTCATTCATGGGGGGCTTGACTTTTGGGATACGGGATATAATTATGCCAATTTCCTTTATATGGGGACGGATCATATGGACTCCATGTGGTTGTTTTCCACATATCTGGCCAATGTTGTCGGGCACGCACTGACGATGCTGCCCGGTGCGGGAACCTTGTCGGGGATGAATCTGTACACAGGGATGTTTGCCGGAATATTGGGACTTTTAGGGTACTGGTTTGCCACAAGGCGGCTGGGGATTTCCTGGTGGATCGCTTATCTGGGAGAGTTTGCGGCGCTGAGTCTGTGTTGGTGTCCTACGGCGCTGCTTTACAATTATCTGACGTATCTGTTGTTCACCGGCTGTGTGATCTTATTGTATATCGGATTGACAAAGGGAAAAAAGGGGTGTCTGTTCGCAGCAGGGGTCTGTCTGGGAACTAATGTGTTGGTGCGATTTTCCAATCTGCCTGAGGCAGCGTTGATCGTGGCGGTCTGGGCGTATGCTTTTCTGGAGGGCAGGGAGCGGAAAAACGCAGGGCAGGGAAGTACAGGGCAGAAAAGTACAGAGCAGAAAAGTACAGAGCATGAAGGTACAGAACAGGAAAAGTCGGAGAGCGCCTGGAAAAAGGGCGTGCAGTATACCCTGTGGTGTGTTGCGGGATATCTGACGGCGTTGCTGGTGTTGTTTGGGTGGATCGGGATCCGTTACGGAATGGATGCGTATGCGGAAGGGATCGGGAGATTGTTCGCCATGACGGACAAGGCGACGGATTATAAGGCCGGCTCCATGGTGTGGCAGTTGCTCTACACATATGTGGATAATCTGTATTGGGTGCTGCGGATCGGTGTGATCATACTGGTCGGCGTGGTCGGATTTGCATTTGCAGGGTTTCTGGATGATCTGGAGCAGGGACTTTGGGAGAAGATTCAGGGAGAGATCCGTTTGCTCTGGTGCGGTGTATGTGCCGGTATGGTGTGCTGGCTGTATGAACGGGGATTTTGTGCGGTGACGTATGACAATTACGGTGCGATCTTAAGACCGGGCATTTCGTTTCTGACGTTGACATTGGGGATCTGTGTGATCCGGATCCTCTGGAAAGGAGTATCCAAGGAGGAAAAACTGATCAGCGGGCTGGTGTTATTGCTGGTGCTGCTGACTTCTATCGGCAGCAATAACGGAGTCTATCCCAGCCTGAATCATCTTTTTATTCCGGCGCCCTATACCATCTGGCAATGTATGCGGTTTGTACAGCAGGCAAAGAGACGTGCGCTATGGGCGGCGAAGCCTGCCGTGATCGCACTGCTTTTATTGTTTCTGGTGCAGAGTGCGGGATTTGGCTTTACTTTTGTATTTGCGGAAGCAACCGGAGCGAAAGAGATGACTACGGTGATCGGCGATAATGAGGTGCTTAAAGGGATCAGGATGAGCCCGGAGCGCGCCAGGTGGATGTCGGAGATCAGTGCTTATGTGGCGGATAAGGGCATGAAAGGGCGGGAAGTCATTCTATTTGGCAATATACCGGCCATGTCGTATTATCTGCAGATGCCGTCTGCATTTAACCCATGGAGTGATCTGGATTCCTATAACGAGAAGGTTATGGGGGCGGCGTTGACGGATACGATCCGGGAGATCGGAGAAGGAAAAGAGCGTCCTGTGGTGCTATTGGAGGCTTCCTATGCCCGGTATCTGTACGGCGGCAGAGAAGCACTCGAGGCGTCAGACATGAGTGAAGCGGCGGTCGGGAAAATACAAAAGAATGATGCTAAATTACAGCTTCTGAAAGCATATCTGGAGGAGATGCAGTACGGGATCACTTTTTCAAATGAAAAGTTTGTGATGCTGGAATGATGGCGGAACAGGGATGATATAAAAAACGGGTTATTGCAGGATGAAAAAGGTCTGCAGCTTATAACAGCTGCAGACCTTTTTCCTGTGCATCCTTCATGACCTGATCGGGCCAGAGGGAACATTGTACTTCACCGATGTGTGCTTTCCGCAGGAAGAACATGCATATGCGGGATTGTCCGATACCGCCGCCTATGGTGTAAGGCAGTTCCTTATTCAGGATCGCTTTGTGGAAGGGCAGTTCAGCGCGTTCCGGGCAGCCGGCTTTTTCCAGCTGAGCTTTTAGGGAGTCCTCATCAACACGGATCCCCATGCTGGAGAGCTCCAGTGCAATGTCCAGAACAGGGTAGTAAACTACGATGTCTGCATTCAGGGCCCAGTCGTCATAGTCCGGTGCGCGCCCGTCGTGGGGTTTGCCATTCTCCAGCTTGTCACCAATCTGCATGATGCAGACAGCGCCTTTTGCCTTGGCAATATAGTATTCTCTCTCCTTGGGTGTGTAATCCGGGAACATCTCTTCCAACTCTCTGGTGGTAATGAAGAAGATGTCGTGCGGAAGAATCTCGTTTATGTAATCATATTGAATGGACATATATTTCTCTGTTTTACGCAGTACTTTATATACGGTTTTCACAGTGTCCTTCAGGGTTGTGATCGTGCGGTCTTCTTTTGAAATGATCTTCTCCCAATCCCACTGATCTACATAGATAGAGTGAATATTGTCGGTGATCTCATCCCGGCGGATGGCACTCATGTCTGTATAAAGACCTTCTCCTTCGGAGAAACCGTATTTCTTCAGCGCATAGCGCTTCCATTTAGCCAAAGACTGTACGATTTCACCTTCGGCGCCTTCCTGCTCACCGATGTCAAAGCTTACAGGACGCTCTACACCGTTCAAATTGTCGTTCAGACCGGAGTTCGGGTCTACGAACAGCGGTGCGGATACACGCAACAGATTCAAACGTTCTGCCAAAAGGGTCTGAAAGAAATCTTTTACCGTCTTGATCGCAATCTGGGTGTCGTGCAGATTCAGTTCTGATCTGTAGTCTTTGGGAATTGATAAATTTGCCATAAAAGTTCCTGCTTTCCTACTCATTGATTCGGATGGA
>CADBNO010000061.1 GCA_902796105.1 uncultured Lachnospiraceae bacterium
GACTCCAGCTCCGGCACCACCGAATCTTCCACTACCTTCAATAAGTCCACATCACCTGTCTCGATCGCCGACAAAGACATGCAGGGCAGACTGCTGACATTCATTTCAATGATCGTGGGTTCACCGGCATCCTCCGGCAGAGACAGCTGGGCTACCTCCAGCGCAGCCCGCAAGTCATCATGACATTCCGTGATATCCACGCCGTATTCGTAGGTAAACAACACCAGGCCGTAATTGTCATAGGATATAGTCTGTGTACTATCCACACCGCTCAAGGCTGATCCGGCATCTTCTATCACGGAAGTTACCAGTTTATCAACGCTCTCCGCATCAGCACCGGGATATGTATCCATTACGATCAGCATCGGCAGCTCCATATCCGGGATCAATTGTAATTTGAATCCGAATACGGAAGAAATACCGAACACAGCCAGTGCCAGGATCATCAGCATGCAGGAGACCGGTCTTTTTAATGCAAGTTTTGTTAAACCCATCTCTTACTTTGCCTCCTGCGTCTCATTTGCTGTGATCTGTACGCCGTCCACCAGTCTCGGCGACCAGCTGGTCACAACTCTGGTTCCCTCTGCAATGCCGTCCAGGATCTGGATCTCCTCATCGTTGAAAATACCGGTTGTCACATAAGTCTTTACCGCATTTCCACTGTCAGCCACATAGACATAAGCACCTTTATTGTCATAATAAACCGCATCATACGGGATGATCAGATCGTTCTCTGCCTTGTATGTCTCGCTGCTGATCTTCACGCTGACGCCGCTGGGAAGCTGTTCGCCGTTTGCCTGTACCGACGCTTTCACTTGAAACAGACCAGTCGCCTGATTCACTGCATTTGCCACCTCTGTGATCACGCCCTTATATTCTGCACCGTTTCGTTCCACCGTGACATTCTGCCCTACCCAAAGAGTGTTTTTCACAGCCTCGCTGACGTTATAGGTAACGGTCATCGTATCATCCCCGGCGATCACATAGGCCGGTGACGCAGAGGTGGCCATACCGTTCACTTCCACATTCTTGCTGATGACTTTTCCGGTGATCGGCGTCGTCACCTGATAATAGGAAAGCGCCAGCTCCGCAGAGTCAACCCCCAGTCCGGCAAGCTGCAACCCGTTGTTTAACTGCTTTCTGGTATCGTCAAGCACATCTCCCTGGGTAAGATCCTTGGATTTCTTGGCCGTCTCATATGCCTTTCCTGCAACTTCCATGGCTTTCTCCGCCGCGTTTTTCTGCGGCTCCAGTGCATCTCGCTGTGTTTTTACCTCATCCCGCTGCGCTTTGAGGGAATCGACATACTCCTGATTGATCACCACATCTCCGCCGGAAACAGAGCTAAGCCCTGCGGCCTTTGCCTGATCCCAGACCTTCTTCACTTCACTGTACGCATCATCCAGCTTATCATAAGCGTCATCCAGCTTCTCGTAAGCATCCGCGGCCTGCTTCCAGGCAGCCTGGGATGCCACATACTGTGCCTCCGCACCGCTGATGCTGGTATCCAGCTGCATGTTCGCCGACTCCTGCTGTGTAGTCAACGCACTGTCTGCCTGCAGTTTCGTATTGTTATAAGTCAGCTGTGCCTGTCTGAGCTGTAATTGTGCGCCACTGTCGTCAATCTGAAACAACACATCTCCAGCATGCACCGCATCGCCGACCTCGAAAAAGGTCTCCGTTACCTTGCCCTGCGCTAAGGGAATGATATAAACCGACTGCTCCGGCGAGATCGTTCCCACAAACTGATTGCTCAGAACCAGATTGCCCCTGCCGGCTGCCTGCACATCTACCAGTACCGCCGATGCGCCTGCCGTCTGCTCCTGTGCGGCATTGCCGCATCCGGTGACCAGAAGTCCGACGCCCAGCATCAGACCGATCATACTTTTACTCTTATTCTTCATATGCCTGCTCCTTATTATCGTGTTCCTAAAACGGACATCTGTCTGAAGCCCGCCGTCCGACCGGTCGGTCGGTCAAAAACACATCCTCGATTATACGCATTATACTAGTAAAAGTCAATAAAGATTATTGATAGATTTTATTAAATTTACATAAAAAAGGAGCCGGACTTGCGGGACTTCATCCCCTTGCCGGCTCCATAGGTGATCATATAGATGTCATAGCATTTTCCGGATCTTGCTTTTCAGACGCTGCAAAGCGTTATCCGTCGCCTTTTCCTCGCGCCCCAGAACCCTTGCGATCTGCGTGTAGCTCATCCCTGTCAGGTGCAGATCCAGCACCTGCTTCTCAAACGGGCTCAGTTCTTTATCCATCTGCTGCTCCAGATACTCCACCCGCTCCTTGTCTAAAAAGACTTCTTCAGGGCTGAGTTCTGCTTTGTCCTCAAGTACTTTTTCGTAATTTCTTTTTTCCTCTCCGTCTCCGCTTTCGTCTTTGGGCTCACCGGAAAGCGAGATGTAGGTGTTAAGCGGAATATGTTTCTTTCTCTGGGATGCCTGCACCGCCGTATAAATCTGCCTGCTGACGCATAGCTCCGCAAATGTCAAAAAACTGGCATCCCTGCCACTGTCATAATCCCGGACTGCCTTAAACAATCCAAGCATGCCCTCCTGGATCAGATCGTCATTATCTCCGCCCAGGATAAACATGGATTTCGCCTTGGTCCGCACTAAATACTTATATTTTTCAATCAAATAATCCATAACCGGGCTGTCGCCCTCCCGCAGGCGGTGGATCAGCTCCTCATCTGTAAACCGGTCATAATCCCTTGCCATGGTTTCCATCCTTATCCTATCTCATAGCTGCCTGCATCCGCTGCCGCACGATCTCATAGGCCAGTACGCCTGCTGCCACGGAAGCATTCAGCGAATCAATATCACCTTTCATGGGGATTGAAGCAACCATATCACACTTCTCCTTGACAAGCCTGCCGACACCTTCGCCCTCATTGCCGATCACCAGGCCGATCGAACCGGTCAGATTCAGATCATACATGGTGGTCCCTCCCATATCGGCGCAAACGAACCACATGCCTTCCTTCTTCAAGTCCTCAATGGTCTTGGCTAGATTCGTCACCTTCGCCACAGGTGTGTAATTCAGCGCCCCCGCACTTGTGCGCGCCACTGTCGCCGTCAGCCCCACTGCGCGGTTTTTAGGGATGATCACGCCATGGGCTCCCGCCAGATTGGCCGTTCGGATGATCGCACCGAGATTGTGCGGATCCTCGATATTATCCAGGAGAAACACAAACGGCGCTTCCCCTTTTTCTCTGGCCTTTTGCAGAATATCCTCCACCTCGGCATACTCATAAGCCGCCGCCTGTGCAATAACGCCCTGATGCTTACCGGTCTCCGACAACTGATCCAACCGCTCCTTCGCCACATACTTGATCTGTGTGTCATGCCTGGAAGCCTCCCGCTTGATCGTCAGGACCGGACCGTCCTTACAGCCGTCCAGAATGTAAAGCCTGTCTATCGTCTTTCCGGCGCGGAACGCCTCGATCACCGCATTTCTGCCTTCGATCAAAAACTCTTTTACTCTCTCATCTGCCATGGTTACTTTCTCCTTTTGCCTTCACGCCGGCATCACTCCTGCACGCAACATCCGTTACCGGCACCGATCCATCCCGTATATCCTCATTTCTGCGGCTTCTCCTGCGCAACCAGTTCCATCCCCTTTTGGATCAGTTCCAGCATCCGCTCCGTCTGCCCTGTGAGATAAAGATATCCCAACAGCGCTTCGAATCCCGTCGCCTTGTGATAATCTGCCCGGGATGCATTCTTCGCCGTCGTGTAGGGTTTGGCATTGCGTCCCCGGCGCACCACATCCGCTTCCTCCTCTGTCAGTTCCTCCTTCAGGCCGAGCAGCATCTGTGCCTGTGCCGGCGCTTTTACATACTGAGTTGTCATCTTGTGCAATGCATTCGTCGGGCGATTAGCCTGCTGTACCATCACCGTGCGCACCACGACCTCGTATATGCCATCTCCGATATACGCCAATGTCAACGGCGAATATGTCCGGATATCCTGATCGTGCAACGCGAATCTGCTCTTGATCGCATCCAAAAAATCCTGCATTTCCCTCTCCGCCCTTTACCGCTTTTTCCCGGCTGTCTCCGCCTCAGGCAGCCGCTTCCGTCTTTATGCTCCGGTCTTATAGCTCCGGCCTTATGCTCTCTCGATCTTGACACCCTCTCTGGTATCCTTGAGCACATAGCCCTTGGAAAGAAGTTCATCCCGGATGGCATCCGCTCTGCCAAAATCCTTCGCCTTCTTGGCCGCCGTTCTCTCCTCCACCAGCTTCTGTATCTCCTCCGGAACTCCCTCTTCCTTCTTCTCCACGATCAGACCGCAGATATCGGAAAGCAGGATCACTTCCTCCTTCAAGCCCTGCAAAAACGCCTTGCCGGACTGTTCCGTGGCATGGGAGTTGGCAAACTTCACCAACTCAAAGATCACGGAAATGGCATCCGCCGTATTAAAATCATCATCCATGGCTTCGTCAAATCTGTCTATGAAGCCCCTGGCCTCCTGCAAAAGTGTCTGCTCCTCCGCGGAAGCCTCTGCCGTCTGCGCCTTACCCTCCAGATATTTCAAGTTCTCTACGCAGGTCACGATCCTCTCCAGGCCGTTCTTTGCCGCCTCCATCAGCTCCGCGCTGAAATTCAGCGGACTTCTGTAATGTGCGGACAGCATGAAGAAACGCAGTACCTGCAGGTCATATTTTTCACTGATATCCCGCACGGTGAAGAAATTTCCTGCAGACTTGGACATCTTCTTATTGTCAATATTCAAAAAAGCATTGTGCATCCAATACCGGGCAAACGTCTTGCCGTTTGCTGCCTCGGACTGGGCAATCTCATTCTCATGATGCGGAAAGATCAGATCCTCTCCTCCTGCGTGGATGTCAATCTCATCCCCCAGATATCGTTTACTCATAACAGAGCACTCGATATGCCAGCCCGGACGACCCTGACACCAGGGTGACTCCCAGTAAGGCTCCCCCTCCTTCTTGGGTTTCCACAGCACGAAATCCAGCGGATCCTCCTTCTGATCCTCACCGGACACGAGAAGCGAACGGTTTCCGCCCTGCAGATCATCCAGATTTTTATGGGAAAGTTTGCCGTACTCCTTAAAGCTTCTGGTCCGATAATAAACCGTACCGTCCTCCGCCACATATGCATATCCTTTATCGATCAATGTCTGCACCATACTGAGCATCCCGTCGATCTCCTGCGTTGCCTGAGGATGCGTGGTGGCAGGCTTCACATTCATGGCTGCCATATCCTTCTTGCACTCTGCGATATACCGTCTGGAGATCAC
>CADBNO010000062.1 GCA_902796105.1 uncultured Lachnospiraceae bacterium
GCTGCCTGTGTTATTGCGTTCATATACGTAAACATATCCTCTCTGGACTTTATATACTTCACCAGTCCAAGATCAGCTTCATTGTATTTATAATCATAAAAAGCATCTGCTATCTGTTTTGAAATCGTAACTACTTCTTCTTTATTAAGTCCGGTCAGTTTTATCACTTCATCACCCATCTTTCCGAGAAAGCCCTCCGGTTTTCTTGTTTGGCTCACATAATCTTTAAATAGTCCCATTGCCTGTTTCCTCCGTTAAAACCTTATTTGCAGCAGCAATGAATCTTTGCTTTTAACCGTGTTAGTCATCGCTAACCATAGTAAATTATAAATACTTGGGTACCATTTTTCAAGTACTTTTTATCATATACAGATTTTAGGCATAATCATTTGCTCTGTCAGCAGATAACAAAGTCCTTCCGGTCTTTTCCGTCCTCAATTCCCTGTATGTCTGTATGATCAGGAATAATGCTATGAGAAACGTCAGTAGGTCCGATAAAGGCATGGAATACAGCACGCCATCCAGACCGAATTTCAGCGGCAACAAAAGCGCAAAGCCTACTCCGAACAATTGTTAGCGTTCTCTCTCGGCAAGTGCTAATCTTGGTGGTATAACATAATTTCAACCCGTCACTTAAGCCTTCTCAAACTCCGGTTTCCAGCCTGCAAACTGTACAAGTTGCTCATCCGTCCTGTGATAGTATCTTTCATCCTTATCAAGCTTTGCGATCTCTGACATCTCATTTTCCGTAAGCTTAAAGTCAAGTATATCGAGGTTGTCTTTGATATGATCCACGTTCTTGCTTCCGGGGATCACTACGAATCCCATCTGGGTATGCCAGCGAAGGATGATCTGTGCAGGAGTCTTTCCGTATTTCTTCCCAAGATCTGCAAATACAGGCTCCTCGATCAGTGCCCTGTCCCCATGTCCGAGGGGATACCAGCTCATCAACCTGATGTCATATTTATCAAAAGTCCTGCGAAGCGCCTTCTGTGTGAAATACGGATGTGATTCTCCCTTCTTTAATATGTCGATGCCTTGGAGCTTGTAAGCTTCCAGTTTCCGTTTTCTTTTCTCAGGGTAAAATCTCCCTGCAATCTCCACTTATTCTTTCCGCCGCCGTATACTGCCGCCACAACCCTGCTTTTACCTGTCATCACAGCCTTATCACCGTCAATCCTGACATCTATGACATCGTGCTCTGCAGAATAATAATTGAAGGTACCATCCAAAAGTCCTCTGATGAATTCACTGACCGATTGCTTTACTCCGGTCATATGACGCAGGTAATAATCCTCTGACATCAGGCTCCGAAGTCCATCTGCATCCTTACCTATCATATATTGCCAGTATTTGCGATATAACTCTTTAATCTCTTCTTCGTCATTCATCAGCTCATTCCTTCTGTTCCGACGGATCCTGCATTCTGATCACTTTAGCCGGAACACCGCCGACTACAGCATAGTCCGGCACATCCTTTGTTACCACAGCCCCGGCAGCCACAACTGCATACTCGCCTATCGTCACTCCGGGACAGATGGTTACGTTCATTCCCAGCCACGCATTTTTCTTTACCAACACCTTCCCGTAGGTATATTTCGTATGACGCTCATTCATATCATGATTGATGCTTGCGATCCTGAGTCCCGGTGCAGACATCACTCCATCCTCAAATTCAATGCCGCCTGACGCAGACAGGATAGCTGAGTGGTTTAAAAATACTCCCTTGCCAAATTTCACCCGATTTCCGAAATCACAGATAAAAGGGGTAAGGATCCTCACATCATCCAGCTTCCTGCCGAAAAGCTCTTCCAGATAAGTCACATAAGCAGGATCATCCGGCATACAGGCATTTGCCTTGGCACAAAGTATCCTTGCTCTCATCATCTCATCTACCGCTTCCTTGAAATACGGCTCCCTGTTATCCGTGGGCCCGCCCTGATCCATCAGTTTGTACACATAACCCGCTTCGTAATCCATCTTTTCTTTCCTCCAAACCTTAAAACTTCTCACATGATCCCGTTTGCCTTAAACCACTTCTCCACTGCGCCTTTAGATTCTGCTGCATAGCTTCCTGTAATGGAGAGTCCGCTCTTCACCTCTGCGCCCCTGGCGTATTTCTTCACATCACTCTCACTGGAACCCATGCCGCTTCCCTCATTGGTGCAAAAAGGCAGGATGGTCTTGCCCGTAAAATCGTATCTCTCCAGGAATGTGGCAACAGCCATCGGGATCGTTCCCCAATAGTTCGGATAGCCAAGGAGCACCGTGTCATAATCATCAATACTGTCAGGATAGCTTGTAAGTTCCGGACGGGCATTGTTCTGCTTATCTTTCTTTGCTTCGTCAATGCAGGTCATATATACCGGTGAATAAGGCTCCTTCATCTCAATCTTAAAGGTATCCGCCTCGACCAGCTCCTTCATGATACCGGCAACAATCTCCGTATTTCCAACCTTCACATATCTCATTGCCCCGCCGAAGTAATTCTCATCTGCTCTTGAAAAAAATGCGATCAAAGTTTTTGCCATGTTTTTACCCTCCTTTTGATTTTTTAAGCATCTGCACTGTTTGTTTCCTGTTTTCTATTTACATTTTCACACATATAAGCTATTATGTCCAATAGAAAGGTTAAATATCTTATTTAATTTCTAAATATCACAACCACAGGGAGGATCCCATGAACACCAAACAGATGGATTACTGCATTGAGCTCGCCAAGACCCAGAATTTTTCAAGAGGAGCCGAGAACATGTTTGTCAGTCAGCCCACCTTTTCCTATCAGATAAAGCTTTTAGAAGATGAAGTTGGATTCGAGATCTTTGAAAGAAACGGAAAAGGAGCAACCCTTACCCCCGCCGGGCAGCAATTCGTCAGTTTCCTGTCCGGCATGCGGGATGATATGAAACGCGCCATTGAACAGGGACAGAATTTCAGTGGCAAATACAGGGATAGCATAACCATCAGCTTAATGGTAAGACAAGCTGTCTTCTTCCTCCCGGAAGCTATTCGCATTTTTGAGGAAGGTCATTCCCATGTGCAGATTGCTCCAAAGTTCCAGTACGAAGACGGCATGGACGCCTTTCTAAAAAATGAAGCCGATATTCTCTTCACCTTGAAGGAACATACAAAACAGCTCGCAGGCGCAACCGTCCACGAGCTGTTCAAAAGTCACATATACCTGATCACGGATAAAGCTGATCCGCTTGCCTCCAAAAACATCATTACCGATGAGGATATATACGGAAGAACCCTTATGGTCGGCGGCGGATCCCCGGCACTCCTGCGCTCTGTACAGCAAAAACTCATGTCGTCGGGAAAGATTTCATATTTCAACAGCCCCGACCACGATACAACCCTTACCAACATCGCAGCAGGTCGCGGAATCTGCCTTGCTCCCGGCTTCTTAAACGATCACAGCGGACAGTTTGCCTGGATTCCCTATGAATGCAAAGATACCTTTAACTGTGTACTTTGTACCCATAAAACAGACAATCGGGAAAGTCTCCTGGGATTTATCGATATACTGAAACAGCTTTACACCGAAGCTATAGCTTTCCCTTTATAAAGGGCGTGCGGATAATTTCGCATACCCTTGGATCACCCCTCCCATTCCAGCTTGAACAATTTTGTCATATCATGTTGTCATATGATTTCCATCTTGAAATCACACAGCTCATCTCCCGCCCCGATCGTCTTTGTTCTGCTAAATTTAAGGCCGGGAAGATTTCCGTATGATTGGACATCATTCTCACAGAAGAGGACGTTTAGCTCCGGACATCCCAGCTCCGTCAGGTATTTGTGATACGGGCATTGTGTGATATCCATACGGAAACACTTCTTCTCTTTCGGATAAAATACATTCTTGAAACCCGCTGTTTCTCCGAACATCTTATGGCTCATCGAATCCCACATCCCTAAAAAGAACTTTTTAAACCCGGGTACCCGGCAGAATTTTGCCAACATCTTCCCTGTTTTACCTGATTTTTCCGCCATGATCTTCTTCATCACATCATAGGCCATACCGGGATCAACCTCTTTCATTGCAAGATAGATCGCCGCTGCCGGAAATATAAAACTGTCTGTATGCATCGTCACTCCTTTGGGTAAATCAACATGATCTGCGTACATCTTATACAGCCTCTTATGAGCATCCCGCCAGATCCTCTCACATTCATCCTGTGAAAGTCTTTTAACAATTTCATCCTTAAAAGCACTTTTACCTTTCATAGTTTTGATCGTCTTCTTTTTAAGATCACCATTTTCCGCCTGCATGATATCTCCTCCTGATCGCTTTCAGTTAGTGCTAACTAACATTGTATGATAGCACTAATTGGCGGCTTTGTCCATAATGTACGCCTTTATTTATCTTTTCACCCCATAACTTCAGCCTTGATTTCCTACGATCCCTTGCGCGCGCCTCAATGATACAGATTCTAGAAACAATTCACGATCAAACCTGAGATCTTATCCATTTCCTACTCGAGAGTAATCTCTACATCACCATTCCCCAGCAGCTCAGTTAATTCCTCTTGCGTCATGTCTATATGTCCGAGCCTCGTATATGCCCAGCTGTTTGAACCATAAAATAGCACAATCTGATTGCCGGAATACAGAACGATATCTCCATATTCGGTTGTGATCTGCTCATCACTCCTTGGTAAACTTTTCCCAAGGGATCCCACCTGCTCAAATCCACCATACATCGACATTTTCACCTTCAGCGGACGCAATTCCTTCAACGCTTCTACCGACTCGTTCTCTTCCCACTCAACCGGGCATTCTTCGCCGTCAATCATCAAGGTCATGCTTTCATTTGCCTCCTCATTTATATCTTTTACAGACAGTAACTCGATCTGTACATTAAGCTCATCATCCACTGTCACCCTGTATTTGTGGTCAAGGTTGTCCGCTATGGAAGACCTTTCCTCTACGACCACGGTGGTTTCACCTGGTTTTATTCCGGTAAAAGTGATGATCTTATCAAAACCGGAACCAGTCATTTCCGCATGATCAGATCTGTAATACTTTACCTCGGTTTCATAGGAAACAATGTCCTCGTCAGAGACCAACACATTAAACTCTGGTCCGCCTCCATCAAATGACTCAAATCTAAGTTCCGCTTTCCCCCCACCAGAATTATTACTTACCTCTTCCATAACGATCTCTCCTGTCCAGTCCTCTATCCCACCAAACTCATAGACATTCACATATCCCATGTCTGCCAGCTTTTGCGCTGCTTCCTTACTTCTTCTGCCGGTACGGCAATAAACCAGTATGATCTGGTATTTGTCTGGTAACTCTTCCGGCGGAGTATCGGTAATACTCTCATTCGGGATCAGGATAGCTCCCGGGATGTGCCCCTGCGCATATTCATCAGCTCTGCGAACATCAACGATAACGTGACCGTCATCATCTTTCATCATGAGTTTTGCTTCATCCTGCGATATCTGAGCATAGAAAGGCTCTCTCACCATGCCATCACCATCAAATTTCTGAAAGTTTTGTCCACATCCAAATAATGAAAACATCATACACACTCCCAGTAATATTGATAAAGTCAGGCTAATCCGCCTGCTTAAATACTTTGTATTCATGCTCTGCTTCCTTCACCTCCGTAGCCGTAAAGGCACACCAATTTCCTTTGCAAAATCCTCCTGCGTCATGATTGCAGATAGTCTTAGTTTTTTTATGTCTTCAGCAAATCCCATTTTTTACCTCATTTTCGAAAGCAAACTTTATATACTCCGATTTATTTATTTTAACTCCAAGCAGTCATTTATACAACATTTTTATAACATTTCACTGTCGTCAATCAGGCAAAAATGAGACCAAAACTGCTCCTGCCGGGCATCATCAGCAGATGATACCCTGTTACATTCAAACAGGATCATCCATCCTCTACTTCTTTGCTATACACTGCCATCGGCATTCTCAAATGCGGCAAGCGCCCACTTTCTCATCTCATCCCAGGTGGGCATCTGCATCCCGGGATTATCCTTACGGTATTCTTCAAACAGCTCGTCCAGATATTTCATCTTCCATGGCAAAAAATATGTTGCTGACCATATCATTAAAAAAGTAATGCACACATGATCAATTACGCGAAAGCCATTCAATGTGAATCTGATGCTCTACCATTTAAATACCGCAATCCTGTTGTTGATATTCCTGCCCACGATGGCAAAAAGCTTCCCTCGTATTGAATACTTCCTCATCTCCTCGTTGTAGCTTCTTTCGGATACAAAATTGAGGCGGGGTTCCAGTTCAAGGTATTCTTTGCCTGTTTTTGTTCCCCAGCCAAAGGTTGCATTTGTATTCTTCACGGCATCGTGATGACTTCCATGCTTTTCAAGAAAAGGAGAATGTAACTCCGCCAAAAGGTATCCATGAGAAAAGCTGTCACAGAGCATATTCAGGCATGTCTTTACCTTATCCTTTGAAAAATATTCAAGCACTCCCTCCATGACAACAATGGTCATGTCCCTTTTCGGAAGATTCTTTGTCCATTCCCCCTCAAGAGCACTTCCGTCAAGCATTGTACAGCGTTCCCTGTCTTCATAAACTTTACGTCTTACAGCGATCTGATCGGGCAGATCCACATCAAACCATGTTATCTTCCCGTTATCGACCTGCGAAAACTTATCATCAAACCCGCATCCGAGATTGATGCATAGTGCATCCGGATACATGCCAATAAGTCTTTTTAATTCATTGCGAAACATAATGGTTCTGGCAACAACACCCTCATGTGATAGGAATGGGTCAAATTTACTCACATCCACTCCAAGAGTGTCTATGATTTCTTTTGCCTTTAGATCTTTGATCCTGGCATTTGGCCTTGCCGTCTCGCTTGCCTTGATCGCAAGCGGAATAAGTGCTGTTTCCTGAATGTCTCCAAATTTTAAATCCATCTTTGGTCTCCTTTCTTATCAGCCGCCTTATAAACATCCTCCAGCATTTTCCTCATGTACCCTTGCCCTTGAAACTCCGGTCTCACCACAAGCATTTCTATTCTGATAAATTTCCTTTTTGCTTTTCTCATTCTGGTCTCAATCGTATTTCCTTCAGCAAAACAGGCTTTAATAAAAGCTTTCATGTTGGAGGATCCACCGAGTGCTTTTTTCTCAGCCAGGATCATCCTGATCCCGTCAAAGAACTTTACGCTTCCTGCTCCCTCACCCGAGAGCATCAGATACCCTTCGTGCTTATCCGAGGTGGTATATAAAAGTCCACTGTTATATGCCGCCTGAGTTATGGCATTCATATAAACAAACATATCCTCTCTGGATCTGATGTACTTTACCAATCCCAAATCATCCTCGGTGTACTTAATTTCTTCCTGCCTTGCTGCGGTTCTTTCCGGTGATCCTTTAGGCATTTAAAAACCTCCACGTTCAAATTCTGACGTTGTGTCAAGATTTATCCAAGGGATATTTTTATGATCTGCATCTTAACAAGTCCATCGCAGAATTTGATCATCAGTTTATGAAAAAAGCTGACATCTTTATATATGTCTCTGTAGCCGCGCATATAACTCTTCGCCGTCACGGACGCAAAATCATCCGACCAGCTTTTAAGCACATCTTTGTCTTCCAATGAGAAAAGCGCATCAACATCGGCTATTCCCGCTTCCTTGATCCAAGTCTTTGTCATAAGCTTTGTCCCTCGGCGATTACAGCTGTCAAATACAAGCACACCTCCGGGAAATCTCTTTGCCATCTTTTGGAACAGCGCTTTCACGTCTTCTGTCTTGAAATAGTAAAATACACCCGCTGCAAAAAACACTGCCCCGTTACTTCCGTCGATCTCATCCATCCAGCTTGTGTCATTAAGATCATATGCAAGGTTTCTTTCCCTGTCACTTTCCGGAAGAAGCTCATTTCTTACCGCGATCACATCCCGCATATCAATGTTATATCCCCGGCATTTTCCGTTATCACACTTACGGAACGTATCGTCAAGACCACATCCGAGATTTACAACGGCGGCATCCGGATTTTTCCTTAAATAATCCTTTACTTCCCACGCAAGGTCATACTGTCTTTGGGCGACTTCCAGTGCTCCAAAAAGGCCTGCGGCGCTTTCCATTTTTTTCCCATTCTTTTCAAAGTCATAGTCCAGCATACCACATATGCGCTCTGCTTCCGGATCCTTGAACAGATCGGGAAAATGTTCGGAACATACCTTTCTTCCGTATAAAGGTATGATCAGTGTTTCCTGTACGGTATTTTTCTCAATGTGATACATTATTATTTACCTGCCTTGTCTTTTTCTTAATCCCGGATGAACACAATACACCTCATTGATAGGGATTGTCCTGAGAGAACACAAGCGACCAGTATGGAAGCTGCCGCGCATCGGTTAGTTGTATCTAACTTAATATCATAGCACTTCTTTGCCTGATTGTCCATATCCTGCCCCCAAAAAGAACGTAAACTTTATGCTTCTCTCACCAGATCATACATAAAGCTTTTCTCTCCAAGGGTTCTTGTATTCACATGCTTCATTCCGATATGCTCATACTTATCCTTTTTTAGTCTGGCATCTGTGGATACAATGACCGGCAGATTTCCCTGCTTTGCCACTTCAAAGGCAGTTTCTACCAACGGACGCATATATCCTTTTCCCTGATACTCCTTCTTTACAGCCAGAAGTTCAATCTGTATGAACTGTTTTTTACTGTCTCTATAGGTCTTTTCAAGACTGGCCCCACCCGCCTGGAATTTCTTGATGATATCACTGAAATTCTTAAAGCCGAGCGCTCTAGCCATTCTCCATAACATTTTGATCATTGCTATCCCCGGATAAGGATGTGTTGTGTCCGTCAGAATGATTATCCCCTCTTTGTTGTCCGACGTCGCATAAATCCCGTTATATTCATTTGCTGTTTTTATCATTGCTACCAGATAGTTTACCAGACTTGTTCTGTCAGGATATCCCGGATAATACGGCACCATCCCGATCTCCTCATTGCCATAATCATAATATGCGAATACCTCTGCAAACTCCCGCATCTCTGTATCCGTCAATCTCACCTTGTTCAGCATAACGCCCTCCTTGAAATTTTTGATAGTTTCCAGTATAATCAGTTTAAAATGACTTTCAATATTTTCAAAGTCATTTTGTTTTTGAATCTTGGGAAAGGACGGCAAAATATGCCAAAGATATTTACAGAGGAAAACCGGACCATTCTCCGGCTTCAGCTGCTTGATAAGGGGTTTATGATGCTGAAGCAGAACGGACTTTCCGGCGTGAACATCGACAAGCTCACGGAAGAAACCTATATCGCCAAAGGAACCTTCTATAATCTTTTTGACAGCAAATCCGAATTCATGTACCACATGATGATCCACGAGAGGACACGGTCCAAGGACAAGCTCATCTCGTATCTTAACGATACCGGAAAATTAACCAGGGATTCCCTGCACGACTACCTGAAATGGCTATCTGCGGAGAACCCCAATGTATTCGCCTTCCTTACTGATGCGGAAAAAAAACGCCTCATCTCTTCGTGGTCGGATCAATATATCGAGGATGAAAATAATGACCGTAAGACTATGCATATGCTCATATCTTTGCTTGAGTCCCCCGCAGCTGCTCCCGATTGGGAGCTCGCCTGCAACTATATGAAACTCATCGCTGTCAGTCTTGCCACTAGAAAAATTTTCATCAAAGAGAATTTTGACGTCATGGTCGATTCATTGATCAGTCAGATTGTGATGATACTGTGTGGTTAATTCTGTGCTGCAGCGTGATTTATAGGAATTATCCTGTAAAAACAGATAAGGCCCTCCACTTTCTTACCGGCTCACAAAACGGCAAATCCTCTATCGGTATATGATTTAAATTGTCCATATCTGCACACCAAAAAAGGGCTGTTGCGCCGGTTGAATCATTGCATCCATACCGGACAACAGTCCTCTTTTGCCGTTTCATATCCTATACACTGGATTACTTCGCTTTTACCGGCTCGCTTACACTTACTTTGTGGTCATACCAGGTTCCCTTCTCGCCGACCAAAGCAACATCAAACTCCTTACCGATAGCGGGAACCGGAATATCAAAACCATATGCCTCATCGGTCAATCCGTCACTGTATTTTACAGTATCAGTTGTAGGCTGTAACAGCACAGCTCCGCTCTTCTGTGCATCCGCTGCCAAACCGGCATAAAGGTTCAAGATTTTCTTACTACTCAGAGTCACGTGGATCGTCATCTTGCCATCCTTTACTGTCAGGGTTCCCTTGCCGTCCTTTGCCTCATTCACCTTGAACATACTGCTGTCCGTAGTAAACTTTGCCTCGTAGACACCGTCTGCAAGCTCGGTAACTGCTGTTGCACTTCCTGCAGCAGAGGCAGCTTCCGGTGCTTCCTTGATCGCCGCCGCTGTATGCGCTACATAGATTTCCTGCACTGCTGCGATCTCACCCAGACCGGCGATCTGTGCCTCAACCTGATCGAAATGACCGGATGCCTTGAACAGACTGATCCAGGAATCCTCTTCCTCGCCTGCCATGTCGTTGTTTGCATGGTCACCGGCCACCACCATCAACGGACGAAGCACAACCTTTTTGTAGCCTGCTTCTGCTACCTTATCGATCACTGCCTCGCATGCAGTATCCTCCGGCTCACCCTCCACGGTTCCGATAAATACATTCTTGTAGCCGAGAGTTGCCATCTGGGTCTGCATCTGGCTATAGGTCACTTTTGCATTGTGAGATGTACCGTGTCCCATGAACACGAAAGCAACGCTATCCTTTTCCGCATCCTCCATGGCAGCATAACCGGCCGTCTTTACCGCCTGCTCGCTGATCGCCTTTGCGACTGCCGCCTTGTCCTCATTGATCACCGTCGCATCTGTTCCAACCGGTCCAAGCAACGGCTCTGCAACGATCACAGATGCAAATTTGTCCTGATATTTCTCCAGCTCTTCCACCAGTTCATCATACTCTGCTCCATGCATCAAGTGGGTAGGCTGAACCACCAGATTCTTCACGCCGTTTGCCACTGCGCGATCCAGCGCCTGTTTCATATTGTCTATCTTCTCGTTGTCACGCGCCTGCACATGGTTGATGATGATCTGCGCTGTGAAGGCTCTGCGTACGGACCAGTCCGGATTTGCCTTCTGGATGGCCTTCTCCACGCTGCTGATATCCGCCACACGGCTGTCGTTAAAGGAAGTACCAAAGCTTACCACCAGGATCTCGTTCTCACCGATATTGTCCTGATTCAAAGGATCATCCTTGGACGCATCGCCGGTATCTCTGCCGAAGTAATCCGGGTCTGCCTCCTCACCTTCCACCATTTCCTTCTGTGCATCTGTCAACGCATCCCATGCAGCTCTTGCCTCCGCACAGAGAGCATCGGTATCCTCCGTCCAGTTCTGCACGTAAATCTGATCGATCAGATCCGCCACATGTGCTGCAGCCTCCTCATCGGAAACAACTGCCGTACTGCTCTGTGCTGCACTGCTTTCTACTGCCGAAGATGCCTCTGCAGAGACTCCCGCACTCGCATTGCTATCTGCAGTCTGCTGCGCACCACAACCTGCCAGTACTGAGCATGCCAACGCGCCCGCGCATAACCAAATCACTGCTTTCTTTTTCATAATGATCTGCTCCTCTCTCGCCTGAATTTATATGCCTTTCTTTTGTAGACAAAAATAAACTCCTGACCCGGATCACGAGTCAGGAGCATTTCCTGTTTGCGGTATGAAGATCAAAAAGGCACATACAAACCTGCGAGACATAATACCTGCCCCACTTCTGTCCACCCTGTTTGACCTCTGACCAGTTACTCGTGGTTTCCCTAAGTCAATGCGGCAGGCAGGTCTCCTGACTCACGGTTTCAGCTTCCTGCTGTCCTTGCTCTTGCAGCATCTGACATCAGTCTGCCGGACAAAACCGCCTTCCCGGTTCCGGGCATTGCTTCCGTTTGCTATACAATGCCTGCCACCAGTGGCTTCGCTCCACGGCCATGACCACTCTTTCGAATGCCGTTATTCATGTACCGATCTGCGATTGTTTTTGCTCTCCCCGTATACAGTGACGAGTTCGCACAGGCCTCTCACCTGTTTCCCTTTTCACCAGAACCTTGTGCGGTACAGCATTATACACAGTACCGATCATACAATTTCTGACACCTGTCGATTATTTTCACTACAGTCTTTTATCTTACCACGATTTTCCGATTTGTCAACACAGGGACGACAAAATAATGGCATTTTTACTGCTGAGATTTCAGGTACGGCTCTATCTGCGAAAGCATATTCTCAATATTTTCAAACGCGATGCTCTTGGTCGTGCCCAGTTTATTCGCGTCATCTATATGATCTCTCACCAGCGCATACTGCTCCTCAATGCGGGAGAATTCTTTGTTGACCTGCAGCAGCTCTTTCTTGGCTGACGCTGCGGCTTCTGCGATAGTCTGCTGTGCATCAGCTGTACTCTCCACTGCATCTCCAATGGCCAGGAATGTATCCTTTGCCGCCACAATATTATCCACATTGTCCTGCAGCGCGTTTTTCGACATTGCAACGCACTCTTCAATGTGCTCACTGCCTTTATTCACATCGTCAATACTGCTGATAACATTTCCGACCAATCCCTTGATCTCATCTGCCAGATGATTGATCTCCTGCGCGACAACAGCAAAGCCTCTGCCGTGCTCACCGGCACGCGCTGCCTCAATCGATGCATTCAGTGCCAGAATATTCGTCTGGCTCGCAATAGATGTGATCTGTTTCATGTAATCCGTGATCTGATCCACCGAATTATTGAACTCGCGGAATACGTTCTGAATATCGTTAAAGTCCTCCGCCACCTCGGCTGAACTCTTCTGGATATCCTCAACCCTGCTCTGTGCCGTATCCACCGACTCCTTAACTGATGTCCTCACATAGGAAAAACTTTCCGCCGCCATGCTTACCTGCTGAAATACATCGTCAAAAGCAGTCATTTCGTTGCGCAGATCTTCATCTTTTTCCAGCACCTCATCAAAAGATTTCTGGATCTTACGCAGTTTTTCCAGAGAATTCACCTCTTTTTCGATCAATTCCCGCAAGGATTTGCGTATACTGAACACAACATGGCTGACCGGTGTATAGTCTGCTTTCTTGATCTCTGCCGGAGCAACATCCACCACTGTTTTTTTATGAAATCCAAACATTTTCTCTACCCCCTTATCCGAATACCACACATGACATGGACTGATTTACGAACTGCGAGTTACACTCCTCACCGTTGGCAAAAAAACCGCAATGCGGACCCAACGTAGACATCTCGCGCAGATACTCTGCCGTATAGTGATTGTCATTGAAGAACAGGTACCGGAATACGCAATTGATGGAAAACACACCGGAAACTCTGTTAAAATCATGTTTGATGTTCTGGATCGTCTCGTTCACAACACCCTTATAGTCCTTTATCTCCAGCAAAGTCAGTACATCCGAGTCGTTAACCTGTCGGTAACAGCACAGACCGCTGCCCTTGACCCCCTTTAAAGAGATGATACAGATATCGTCTCCGGTAATCTTACCAAACGGATTCTGGAAGGTCTGGGTTTCGATCTTGCTCTCCGGAATATGCAGTGCATCCATGTAAACCTGCTTCGCGGGCTTTCCGTTCAGTTCACCAACATAATAATTCTCTCTGTCGGTCTTGCTGGCAATATAGCTTGTCTTGTCTGTCTCGGAGGGGCGATAGATATTCTCTTTATACACTTTGATCCGTCCGCCCACATTCTTTACAAGCGCATATGCTGAGGAATCCTCGTATACCGTACCGTTCAGCGCCACCAATCCATCAAACGCCGTACCGCCGGTCAGAGAGATGTGTGCCGGTCCCAACACGCTGTCCATCGTGGTCAGTACACAGGCATCATTTCCCGCACACAGATTGATGCACACGGTATCCGATGCGCCTGCCCCCACTTTTCTGACACAATCCTTCAATCCTGCGATATCTGCCACAGGCATTGTGGAAACATGCCGCAGCACTCCAGCCTCCGCTTTTACCCCGTAGAATGCAGCAATTCCGACGCCGCCTTCTTTCACCTGAGAATCATAAAAATGTCCTGTTGTGGCAATACTGGGCACGTTCGGGTAGGCTTCCGCCAGCTCCTTAACGTGCTGTTCAAACTGGGATTTGTTGGAGATCATGATCAAAAGATCCGGGTTGTTGATCCCGCTCAAAGCCTCTCTCAGATTGCCGCTGTTGCTCTTCTGCGATTGTAGTCTCATTTTTGTACCCCCTTGTATGTTTTTCCATTATAGCTTTTTAACCTTTTTACTTACTTGCGGCTGCCTGCCGCCTTCAGCTCCTCATATAACAATTTGTAATTCTCGTAACGGATTTGGGTAATCTTTCCTTCCGCCACCGCTTCCTTCACACCGCATACCGGCTCATTGATATGTGCGCAACCTGCAAATTTGCAATTTTTCTCATGTGATATAAACTCCGGATAATATTTTCCTAAATCTTCTGCCGTCATCTCAAACAGTCCCAGCGAACTGAACCCCGGCGTATCCAGAATATATGTATCATCTGAGATGGCAATAAGTTCCGAATGTCTCGTTGTATGCTTTCCCCTGTCAATCTTCTCACTGATCTTCCCGGTCTGCATCTGTACCTGAGCCTGAAGACAGTTGATGATCGAGGATTTTCCGACTCCGCTTGGTCCCGCCACTGTGGTCGTCTTCCCGTTCAGAAATTCACGCAACAGATCCATATGTTGTTTCTCTTTTGCGCTGACCAACAGAGTACGGTAACCGCAGCTTTCATAAATTCCGCGGTATCGTTCACCGATACCATCCTCATCAATGTCCATCTTATTAAAACAGATCATGCAGGGCAGATCCTGCCGCTCCATCATGATCAAAAAACGATCCAGAAGATTGAAATTGGGCTGCGGCTTTGTGATGGCAAAGATCACAAGCGCCTGATCCACATTCGCTACCGCCGGACGGATCAACTCACTCTTACGGGGAAGCAATTGTTCTATACTGCCCGTCGCCTTCTTCTCATCGATCACCGCAAGCTCAACATCATCCCCGACAAGCGGCTTACGGTTATCTTTCCGGAAAATTCCTCTGGCCTTACATTCATATATTTTGCCGGGTGCCTGCGAACACTTCACATGCACATAATAAAAACCGGCAATTCCCTTAATGATCTTTCCCTGCATCTATTACTCCTGCGCAAATTCTACTCTTCGGGTAAAACTCTTCTCCTCGGAGGTGCCCGCTATACTCACCGTCTCCCCCGTCTCCGGATTCACTGTAGTCCCCCCCGGCGTATTGACCGTATAAGTCATGGTGATCGTTCCTGCCTGGGAAGTCAGTCCATAATAGTTTGCCGATTGCGGGAATGTAGTAGTTGTGGTCTCGAGCAATACTTGTCCGCCGTCTGTCACAAACTTAATCCGCACTTCTGTTCCGGCAGTATAGTCCGGCGCTTCCGACGATGACGGTGCCGCAATACTGGTATTGCACTTATAAGTAGCACGCTCAGCTCCCTGGCTGACTTTGATATCAATTGCGGTTCCCTTCTCTACATAAGTCCCCTCCGAATAGCTCTGGTAACAGATCGTGCCATCCGCGAATTCGGAACTGAATACTCTGCTGACATTTCCGATCTTCAATCCTTTTTCATATGTCGTAAAAGTACCGTCCTCTTCACTCATACCTATCAGCTTGGGTACTGCAATCTTCTGCTCCTCTTTTCCCATGCTGACCGTTAACGTGATCGTACTTCCGTCAGGCGCCTTTGTTCCGCCTGCCGGGGACTGTAACGCCACTTTGCCGGCCGAAACCGTATCGGAATAGCTCTCACGCTTGCTCACCTGGAAGCCGGAGCCTGTCAGTACCCGCGTAGCCTCTTCCAGCGTAAGACCTGTTACATCCGAGATCAAAACACCCTGTTTCCCCGCACTGACATAAAGCAAAACCGTAGAACCTTCCTCCAGACTGTCTCCGCTATTCGCATTGGCACGGATCACGACTCCCTCGTCAATGTCCGACTCCTGATATTCGATATCTGTGATCAGCCCCGCCGCAGTCAAAGCATTTCTCGCATCTTCCAACGTCATCCCCGTCACATCCGGCATCACCGCCTTAGAAGACGTTTCCTGCGTCTCTGTTCCGGCCGAAACACTCTCTGTACTCTCCTCCGAGAGGATCGGACCTTCGCCTGCCGAAGATGTATTGTCCAAAAGTTTCAACGCCAACAGCAGGATGATCACCAGAATAATGATTCCCGCCACGATCGTCAGGACCGTGGTTACACGCTCCACTCGCATATCATCATAATCGTCATCGTCCTCATCCTCGTATGCCTCATCTTCCTCATAGATCTCATCTTCCACTTCAGAGCGCAATCGGAGCGAATCATCCTTGTCGGTATAAGTCTCCTCCAGACTACTGCGGCTTCTCCTCTTGATCTGCTCCATATCCCCTTCTGTTATGGGACGTGTGCCGCCTTCCACATCGGGATCTGACATCACCACAAAATCTTCATCCGGGTTCATGAGCGACTGCTTCAGATCGGCGATCAGTTCCGCCATGCTCTGATAACGTCTGTCCGGTGACTTCTGACAGCACTTCATCACGATACTTTCCACGCTGTTCGGGATTTCCTGCACAAACTCCCGCGGAGACGGCATCTCCTCCTGAATATGCTTGATGGCAATAGCTACTGTGGTCTCACCGTTAAAGGGCACTCTGCCGGTCAGCATTTCAAATATGGTCACACCCAGAGAATAAATATCACTCTTCTCATCGCTGTAGCCGCCTCTGGCCTGCTCCGGAGACGTATAATGCACGGATCCCATCACATTGGATGTGATAGTATTACTGGTAGCTGCTTTCGCGATACCAAAATCCGTCACTTTTACCTTGCCATCCTTGGAAATAATAATATTCTGCGGCTTGATATCCCGGTGAATAATATGATTTTTATGCGCCGCCTCGATACCCATACTCACCTGGATCCCGATGCTGACCGCTTCCTTGTATGATAATCTGGCTTTTTTTTCAATATATTTTTTCAGCGTGATCCCTTCGACCAGCTCCATTACGATATAATGAATACCGCTCTCTTCCCCTACGTCATACACATTTACAATATTCGGATGCATCAAACCTGCCGCTGCCTGCGCTTCGGTCTGGAATTTTGACACAAAATTGGCGTTCTCGGAGAACTCCTGTTTCAGAACCTTGATCGCGACAAAGCGATTTAGCTTCTGGTCTTTCGCCTTATATACATCTGACATGCCACCGGTGCCGATCTTTTCCAATACTTCATACCGGTCACCCAGCATCATCCCTATCTTAACCATAACGATTCCCTTTTCTAACCTGATTCTGACTTAAATTACAAGCCCGCCTGCTCGATAAGTACCACAGAGATATTATCTCTGCCGCCGTTTGCGTTGGCAGCATCCACCAAAAGCTGTGCTTTTTCCACAATATCCCTGCCGCCTTCCATGATCATGCGTATCTCTTCATCCTCAAGCATATTGGTCAACCCGTCTGTACACATCAATACAATATCGCCGTCCTCAAGCTCCACCGCAAAATGATCCGCTTCCACGGTATCCATTGCACCTATAGCTCTGGTGATAATATTCTTATCCGGATGATTTCTGGCTTCCTCACGGGAAATTGTGCCGACCCTCACCATCTCCTCCACAAGAGAATGATCCTGTGTGATCTGGCGGATTTCCTTTCCCACCACGTATAATCTACTGTCACCCACATTCGCTACCTGCAGATATCTGCCAAGGCAGGTCGCCACCACCACAGTGGTTCCCATCCCTTCCATGCCCGGAGTTTCCGCAGCTTTCTTCAAAATCACCTGATTTGCTGCCGAAATCGCTTTATCAAAAATAATAACCGGGTTTTTCTCGAAGGAGGCCGATATTTCGGAGATCAGAGTCTCCACCGTCAATTTAGAGGCAAAATCACCCGCATTGTGTCCGCCCATCCCATCCGCTACAATGAAAAGATTAGGCAGGTTTCCCACCGGTTCCTCTGATGTGTATACAAAGTCCTGATTTGTCTTTCTCTTTCTACCGATGTCGGTAATCAAAAACGTCTTGATCACGTTTGTATGTCCTCCTAAACAGGCAAAGCCGCTGTACCTTCTGTCAGATTCTTACGTCTCAGCTGACCGCAGGCACCGTCAATATCCCTACCCATTTCCCTTCTAATTGTAACATTTATTTTATTTCTTTCAAGCTTATTTTTAAAAGCCTGTATCCGCGCTGTCTCTGATTGAACAAAATCCCTCTCCTTGATCGGATTAACAGGGATCAGATTGACATGACAGCACAGTGGCGCAGCAAGCGCGATCAGTTCTTTCGCGTCCTCATCCGTGTCATTCACGCCGCCAACCAACGAATACTCAAAGGTGATCCGCCTGCCGGTAAGTTCAAAATAATACTTGCAGGTATCCATTAATTCCTCTATTGAATACTGATTTGCAATGGGCATCAGCCGCCTGCGTTTCTCATCCGTGGTCGCATGCAGCGAAAGCGCCAGCGTGATCTGCAATTTTTCCTCTGCCAGCTGCCTCATCCGGGGCACGATCCCGCATGTAGAGACAGTTACATTCCGCTGGCTGATATGCAGCCCGTTTTCGTCTGTCAGCAGCCGAATAAAACAGAGCAGATTATCGTAATTATCCATAGGCTCCCCGATTCCCATGACCACCACATTGGATACCCTCTCCCCAGTGATCCGCGTGATCGCGTATATCTGATCCAACATCTCTGAAGGTGTAAGGCTACGTTCCAATCCATCGATAGTAGAAGCACAGAAACGGCATCCCATACGACACCCCACCTGTGAAGAAATACAGACCGAATTGCCATGCTTATAACGCATCCACACACTTTCCACCATGTTGCCGTCAGCCAGCCCGAACAGAAACTTCCTCGTTCCGTCCAGCTTCGACTCCTGCATACGAAGCATCTCAAGAGCCGTGTAGGAGTAGCGCCCGGTACACTGTTCTCGGAAAGCCTTAGGCAGATTCGTCATCTCTTCAAAACTACGCGCCAGTTTCACATGCATCCATTCATACATCTGCTTGGCCCGGAACGTCTTTTCTCCCAACGCGGCAAGTTCTTCCGTCAGTTCCTGCAGATTCAGGGATTTGATATCCAATTTGTCATTATTCTGTATCTGTCCGTCTGAATTTTGCATAATAAAAACCGTCCGTTTCATCCAATCCCGGCAAAAACTGCCTCTCATTTTCCAGCACAAAAGGGAAGTGCTCAGTGATCCAACGCGCCATCTCTTCGTTTTCTTTGGTATGTATCGTGCAGGTACTGTAAAGCAGTATCCCGCCCTTCCTGACATACTGCCAGCTGTGCGCAAGGATCTCCTGCTGCAATCGCACAATTTCCTCTGTCTGTTCCGGTGTCATACGGTACTTGATGTCTCTTTTTTTCCCGAGAACACCCAACCCGGAGCATGGAACATCCGCCAACAGGACATCCGCTTTCTCACAGTATGCCTCATCCGTCTCCGTGGCATCCCACACTTCCACTGTCATATTCTGTATGCCCATACGGGAAAGGTTCTCCTCAATGACTGCTGTCTTTGCAGCCGATACGTCCCTGGCAAGCACCCTGCCTCCCGGCGCTGCCAGTTCTGCTGCCAGAATACTTTTCCCTCCCGGTGCAGCACAGATATCCATCACAAAGTCTCCCCTGCCGATTCCCGCAGCCTCCACCGCAAGGACGGAACTGGCATCCTGCACCAGATATTTTCCTGCAGCGAACTCCGGCATTTCAAAAAGTTTTTCACTGTTTTGAGCCAGATACAGTCCCGGCACCTCCCTGTTTTCTTCCAGAGCAACGCCCTGTTCACGCAGTCTTTCAACCAGTTTGCCCCGCTCCTCCTGCGACATTGCCCTGCAAAACCGTACCGACACAGGATGAATCTCCAGCAGGCTTTGCAGCATTTTCCCGGTCTGCTCCCTGCCATATTGCTTCAGCCACAATTCCACGATCCAGACCGGCATGGAATACTTCACAGACAGATAATTCACTCTGTCCTTTTCCGCATCCGGCAGTTTCAAGTGCTCCTTATCTCTCGCCACACTGCGCAGTACACCGTTTACAAACCCTTTCAGATTCCCAAACTTCCTTTTCTGCGCCAGCTTACAGGCCTCGTTGCACACCGCACTGTCCGGCACATTATCCATATAAAGCAGCTGATATACACTCATACGCATCAGACACCGGATAAGCGGCTTCATCTTCCGCGCAGGCACCTTGGAATACTGATCCAGATAATAGTCCAACTCAATCTGCCTCTCGATCGTGCCTTCTGCCAATCGCTTGATAAATGCCCGATCCCGCTCCTCCAGATAACGATATTTATCCAGCACCGCCTTGATCAGGCGGTGGGAAAAATCCTCCCGTCTCTCCAATGCCAACAGTGTATCCAACACGATTTCTCTAGTATTTTCCGCCAAAATCCATACTACCTCTCTGTTCCTTTACACTTTTTGATCCTTCCGCCGTCATTTTCTGCGTCTGCTGCCTCCGCCGCCAAAGATCAGGATCAGCCTCAGCAACTGCAAAATCGAAGACGCCGTCGCCGCTACATATGTCAGGGCGGCCGCCGTAAGCACCTGTTTCGTTCCCTTGTTTTCCTGCTCCGTCAGGAGCCCATAGTCACTGATCTTGCCCACTGCCCGGCGAGAAGCATTGAACTCCACCGGAAGTGTCACAAGCTGGAACAGGACTGCCGAGGAAAAAGCCAGGATTCCCAGCTGTATCAAAAAAGAATTCCAGCTGAGCAACACCCCCAGAAAAATGATCGGCATCCCCAGATTGCTGGCAACATTCACCACCGGCACCAGCGCCGAGCGAAAGCTTAACGGCGCATAATTTTCTGCGTGCTGAATAGCATGTCCGCACTCATGCGCTGCCACAGCCACCGCAGTCACCGTAGCTCCGTAAAAATTCTCATAAGAGAGACACACCTGCCTGTTCCGCGGATCATAATGATCCCCGTCAGCAGACTGCAGACAGACCACGCTTACATCCCCGAGCCCTTCCCGCTGTAAAATGCGGTAAGCGGCATCGGACCCGGTCATCCCCGTAGAGGCGGGGACCTTCCTGTATCGTTTCATAGTGGCTTTCACCAACGCGCTCGCCCCCAGGCAGAGCACGATACCGATCAACACCAAAAAATAAGTTGCATCATAGTAATACATCTGTTTTCACTCCCTATACCCCAAGCATCTCACCAGCCTGCAGCTTCACACCCAACAGAAAATCATGCGCACTCATGCGTTTCTTGCCCTCCAGCTGCA
>CADBNO010000063.1 GCA_902796105.1 uncultured Lachnospiraceae bacterium
GAATTTATCGCCCGTTACCGTCAGATCTCCCTTATCCATAAGACCATTATGAGAAAATCCGGTGATCACGCAGGTGACCACTAACACTGCAAGGATCATTCCGGCCGCGCCTGCAAACACTTTGATCGTAAAAGTGATTTTTTTCTTCCACAAGAGGATAACCGCAAGAAGACTCACTGCGACCCATAATATGACCGTATAAATCCTCTGACCATCGTAGGCTGTCCAATCAACAGCACCGCCATCCAGAAACGGCAGATTTCCGGCCAGATAGTTGCCCTGTATATACGAGCACACAAATGCTATCCCATATACTACATATGCAATTTCCCACAATCGATAATGGATCAAATGAGAAAAAAAGAATCCCGCCATGCTGGCGGCAAAGACCCCCGCGAACATCAGCATGCAGACTGGAAAAAGATTATAGATATCAAACCAGTATTCCTCAATATTGGTAAAATACAGCTGCAGCGGCTCAAACACACAGAACATCACTGCCGCGGTCGCGCTTAAAACAATTGATTTTGCCAATTTATCCTTACATAAAATGCGGGGGGACAAGCCCCCCGCTTTATCGTTTCGCTGCTTATCCATAGTTTTAACGTTCAACGTACTCTCCCTTTACATAGCCTACTTTTCCGCTGTATTTGATCTTACACCAATCGCCTTCGTCCGCGATCAATTCAGCTGTATCGCCGCCTGCCAGGACTCCAAGTTTCTCAGCAGTCTCGCTGGCCGCTGCACGCACATTGATATTGGTCTTCGCTTTCACCTCACCGATCGTTGTCTGACCGGAAGCATTCTCCTGAACTCTCAGGAAATCCGACCGAATGTAGCCATCCTGTCCTTCATAATCAATCTTGGTCCATCCGTTTACACGTTCCTCCAAAACCTGCCATTTACTTCCCTTTGTCGCCTTACCTAATTTATCAGCTTTTTCACTGTCGGATACCCTGACATTAACCGTATCCAAAGCATAGGCATACACTGCCTCTTCCTCTGAAGCTATGGGACCGTCCACAACCTCAGGCTCATCTGCATCGTTGCCGGCAGCATCAGCTGCCTTCTGTGCAGCTGCTTCCTCCTGCATTTTGGACCATTTCACGCCGACATTCATATTGACCTGCGCCATCACTTCTTCGGCGTATCCCTCCAGATCGGGATTCTCCTTAAAGAAATCATCATATTCCGCAGTGATCCTGTTGTTAAACTCCACTACATCATCCTGAACACAGATCGTACTGATATACTCGTTCAGCTCATCGCTGAAATTACTTCTCTTAATATACAGGGAACCATCCTCTGCCGTACATACATAATAAGAAGTATACCCCGGAAATTCCTCATCATGGTTGACAAAAGTCATCTTGTAATATACATATACTATGCTTTCGCCTTCATTCATACCTTTTTTGGTATAAATAACAATCTCCGGAAAGTATTCGATATAATTTGCTTTCTCCTGAAAAGAGAGAAGATCCAGCTCAGATACCTCATCACACAGAGCCTTGATCGTATCCAGATCTCCAACCGCCTGTGCGTTATAGAAAGTGAGGATCAACTCGCGGATCGCATCATCGCCGTTTTCCGTCAACGGAACCTCTTCCACTGTAGAAGCGATCGATTCCTGTGTGGCAATATCCGAAGGAACGATATCCTCAATCTTGCGGTCACCGGAAGCTGCCAATGCGATACTGACCGTCACTGCCACTGCCAAAATAACGCCGACCGGGAGAATGATCTTATAGTTTTTGATCAGATAGTCACGTACCAACTGAAATTTATCTTTAATCATAAGAAATCCTCTCAAAAAATCAGGGTGATGTAAATGCATCCGACAGGAATCGAACCTGCATTAAAGGCGTCGGAGGCCTTCGTTCTATCCATTAGACTACGGATGCCAATTGTTACAACTTTGTTACATCACCCTGATTATAATATCATAAAACTTCTATTCTGTCTACATGGATTTTCTTAAAAAATACTAAAACATTGATCACAAGGATACCTTTTATCCTGAGTAGGAAAGATTATCTAGTCTTTTATTCTGATGATCATAGAAATAGAGACTGTCTGACAATATTTCTTCCGGTTCCACACAAGTACTGTTCACTTCACGTATCATTTCTTTCAATCTTTCTTCATCCTGCTCCCCATCGGCCGGCAACAGGATCACCTCGTGGATCGAGCTCGGCAGAATATACAGATCATGACCTATTTGCTCTGCCGCCTTTTGCAGCACATCCGGATACACGATCGCCGTCGCCCCGTAGCATTTTATCCGGTTGGTGAGGACATGCATCGGAACATCCACGCTCTCCCCCATACATTCCTTCATAATATCACACATCCTCAGCAGTTTCTCCGGATACAGTCTGCATGTATTCTCAACCGCGGCCTTCATAAGCATTTCCGTGTTACAGTTCCACATTTCCATATGGTTGTTATGTATCAGGATACTTCCTTCCCCGAGGTTCTGACTCTCATACGCATAATAAAAGCAAAGACTCAGATCCAAAAGTTCCACATGCGGTACCTGTTCCAAGAGCAATCTGTTCCGTCTGGTATTCACTAAACGATAACAGATTTTAGTGCGCACCTTTTCATATTCTCGAAAAAAAGACATGTCCACACCGTTTGCAGGAACACTATTTTCATAGATTTCCCGGACCATGGTCAGGATCCGTGTCAGAGAAGTTCCGGACACATACATCTCCCAGAAGGAATTCAGATAAATGGTGGGAGATATATTCTTTTCCTTCGACAAAATGATAAGTCCCTGCAAAAGCACACCGTTATTTTTTCTCACCTCCTGGAGTTTTACTTCATAACCTTCTCCCATCCATTGGGAAATATTCCGGCTCACCGCTTCCGCGAAGCCACGAATATTTGTATACATTTCATTTTCAAGTTTCAGCGTATTCTTTTTTTCCATAGATTTCCTCTTTTCCTTTTTATTTTTCTGTTTTCATTTCAATTGCGCAAAAAAAAGACAATGAAACCACTCCCGCATGTGCGGAAGCATTTCCATTGTCTTACATTGCATTCTTATTTCAGCATATATTTTCCTAATGCCCGAAAAAGAGAAACTCCCAACAACCGAAGGTTGTTTGCAACCGAAGGTTGTTTACAGTCAAGTTATACGCGGGACAGATACTCACCTGTTCTGGTATCGATCTTGATCTTATCGCCCTGCTCTACAAACAGAGGTACATAAACCAAAGCACCTGTCTCCACAGTTGCCGGCTTGGTAGCACCGGTCGCGGTATCTCCCTTGAAGCCGGGCTCTGTCTCTGTGATATCCAACTCTACAAACAGAGGAGGCTCAACAGAGAACACGCTGCCGTTATGAGAGCATACTTTACACATTTCATTCTCTTTTACGAACTTGAGCGCATCACCCACCGTCTCGGCGTTCAAAGCGATCTGCTCATAGGTCTCCATATCCATAAAGGTATAGAGATCACCATCCGCATACAGATATTGCATATCTTTTCTATCAATACGCGCCTGAGGGCATTTCTCGGTAGGACGGAAAGTCTTCTCTACTACGCCGCCGCTCTTGATATTTTTCAGCTTTGTACGAACAAACGCTGCGCCCTTTCCGGGTTTTACATGCTGGAATTCGATAATCTGGTATACATTGCCATCATACTCAATCGTAATACCATTTCTGAAGTCGCCTGCAGAAATCATAATATGTTCCTCCTAAAATTTTCACGATATAATTCATTGCTATTTTATACTAAATGCAAATCTATTTCAACTCTTTTTTACAAAAATTCTCAAAAATGTAGTCAATCGCCATCAGATAACCATTCAATCCCTGCCCGTAGATCTGGTGATCACATGCCTCTTTGGTCACGGAAGTTTTGCGAAATTCCTCTCTTTTGGTAATGTCGGAAATGTGGATCTCCACCTTCGGAACGGTTATGCTGGCCAATGCATCACGGATAGCATAACTGTAATGCGTATAGGCTCCCGGGTTGATCACAATACCCTGCGTACCGTCAAAATATGCCTCCTGAATCCGGTCAATGATCGCTCCCTCATGGTTGGACTGGAACACCTGGATCTGGCAATCGCACGCTTTCGCTTTCTGCGAGATCAGATCCAACAGATACTGGTAATCCTGCGTACCATAGACACTTTTCTCCCGGATCCCGAGGAAATTGAGATTCGGTCCGTTGATCACCAGCAGCTTTGTTATCTTGGTTTTTGTTTCCGTATTCCCGTGCTTTTCTTTTTTCATTTCGGTCGGTGCGGTATATTTCAGGATTTCCTCCACAACCTTATATACCGGAAGTCCGTCAACATCAAGGATCACATCGGCACACTTTTCATAAGCCTCCGCCCTCTCCGCAAGCAGCTCCTGTATTTTGGAAAGGGGATCCGCACATTGCAGCAAAGGTCTTGTTGTATCTTCTTTGATCCTGTCATAGATCGTTTCTGCTTTCGCCCGCAGGTAGAACACCTTGCCGCATTGCTTCAACAAGGCACGGTTTTCTTCCCGCACCGGCATTCCTCCGCCCACAGACAGGATGCGTCCATATTTTCTGCCCACAATATCGCGCAAAAGCTCTGTTTCCATCCGCCGGAAAGCCTCCTCGCCGTCCTGCGCAAATATTTCACTGATGCTTGTTCTCTGTTTTTTCTCGATCAGCCTGTCCGTATCTTCCACCGGCATGTGTAATTTATAAGACAGCTTCAATCCGGTTGTGGTCTTGCCACTTCCCATAAAACCGATCAAAACGATGTTGCTCCCTCTGTTATTCATCTTATGCCTCCGTATTTTCCCTGGTTGTCTTTCATTACCTGTTTCTGCTCATCCACCGTATAACCTGACCCGTAACGACTTATCTGTTCTGCATGATCTCAAAAACCTTCATAGCCTGTGCATCTGTGATCTGCGTATCCGTCCAGTATTCATATGCGATCACGCCCTGGTACAGCAGCATTTTTGCCCCGTTATAAGCCCTGCCGCCGTGCGCCTGCACCATTTTCATAAATCGCGTCTGCGCCGGATTGAAGATCAGATCATACCCGGTATGAACCCTCTCATAAAATGCTTCATCCTCTATCACAACCTCGTCATCCCGCGGATGCATTCCCACGCTGGTTGCCTGGATGACCAGGTATTTCTCTCTTTCCGGCAGATCAGTATGCTCTGCATTCGCCATAGCCGTCGCCAATGCTCTGCCGGCCAGTTGATTCACCTCTGCCGCAACCTGTTTCGCCTTATCCAGCGTACGATTCAGGATAAGAATCTCAGCAGCTCCCTTTTCCGCCAGAAGCACAGCAACCGCCCGGGCCACTCCGCCCGCTCCCAGGATCAGTACCTTCTCGCCTTCGATACGCACGCCGTCCGCGCACATCGCCCGGTAAAGTCCCGGCATATCGGTATTGTACCCTTTGTATCCATCCTTGATCCGCACCAATGTATTTACCGCTCCGATCTTTTGTGCCAGCGGATCAATATCCTTCAGAAAAGGAATCACCTCGCTCTTATAGGGAACCGTCACATTCATTCCCAGCAGGTTCAGCGCATAAGCACCTTTTACGGCATCCTCCAGTCTCCCGGTCTCCACATGGAACGGCACATAGCATAATTTTTGTCCGGTCAGTTCTGCCAGGGTATTGTGGATCACGGGTGACAGTGTATGCTCTACCGGATTTCCGATCAGTCCGCAGGTGCGGGTGTATCCGTCAATCGCAAGCATGTAAATTGCCTCCTTTTTTGTGATAAAAGTGCAGTACAACGGCTTCCAGTCTCCGTTTCAGAACGATCTGTATCTCCTCCTTGGGATGGATCGGCCTAGTCAGATAAGTAACGATACCGGCCTTCTTTGCCCCCCACACATCGGTGAACAGCTGGTCTCCCACAAAAACCGTCGTCCGCGGATCGGTATTCATCCGCCGCATAGCCTCCTCATATCCCCGCCTTGCCGGTTTTCCCGCCTTGTAAATATATTTGCTCCCGACATCATCCGCAAAACTCTTTACTCTCGGCTCTTTATTGTTCGACAAAAGAAGGGTATCCAGCCCGATCTGCCGGAGCTTTGCAAATAATTCCTTTGCCCGCTCATCTGCCGGCGCGCCATGGGGAACCAGTGTATTATCTATATCAAAAATCACACCCCGGATCCCCTGCTCATACAGCTTTTCATAATCTATCGCATATGCGCTGCCGGATTCCTGATCCGGATAAAACGGTTCCAACATTTATTTCTCCTCTTTCCGGTTCTTATAGCAGACCACAACCCGATGCCGCTCTGTAGAAAGTCGACAGGGGGATCATGCTCTGTGCAAAATTCTTGCTGCTGGCATTTCCCACAACAACCGCATCCTCCACAACCTTTTTGGTTCCCACCCCTCCGGGCGTGGGCTCCTGCATGGCATTCCGGAATGTGTTGATCCCATATCTCAGATATTCCGGATCACCGGACAGCTCATACGCGATCACCAATGCCTCCAACAGCAATGTATTGTTTCCGCGGCGGTTCAGGCTCGGCAGCTCCTTGTAGTAAAAGATTCCCCATTCCTTCACATAACAGTTCTCCACCACATCGTCCACCGCGCGCAGCATCAGTCCCTTTAATTCCTCATCCGGGAACTCCCTGTAGTATCGCATCAGGCTTCCCACCGCAATAGAGATCATGAAGCCTACCCGTATCGCCGTGTTATCCGTATACGGAGCCAGCCAGTTCCCGTACTGTTTCTCCCATGCATAGAAATCATTCAGGATCTTCTTACACTTTCCAAGCCATTTTTCATCCCTTGTTTCGATATAGAGTGCAGTCAGTGTGCGAAGAGCCCATCCGGTCTCTCTGGCATTCGCTTCGCCCACCTGCGCATACATAGGCATATCCAAAAGCCCCATAACGTTTGCGCCGATCCCGAGCGCTGTCTCCAGTCCTCTCTCATCTCCGGTAAAATGATAGTAATCCAACAGTCCTTCCACCCACTCATGAGAGCATACCATCACACCGTTTACGCAATGTCCACCCGTGTGCTCCCACTGTCCGCCGATATAATGCGGATCTTTGTGGTAATGACAGACATCCACATCCATCCAGTGGCTGCAGGATGCAATATTATAATCCAAAAATCTCCGGATGCCGGTGCGCACATACATAAGCGCACAAGCATGGGGATAATCATACTCATTGTTGCACCAGACAAGCCGTCCGCCGCCTCTCCCCTGAGCGGTGTATCCGCCGTCATAGGAATCGCCGAAATTCAGCATACCGTAGGCTCTGCAGTGCCCGTCGGCCCGACCCACAAGCCCCTGCTCCACATCCGGATCAAATCTGTCCGCAAACACATTCAGCCACACCCCGGACTCCTCATGCACTTTCGGGGAAATATAAGGTCTGTCCGGCATCTGATAGATCAGACTCCGGTTATTGATCTCCGTAAAGGACTCCTCCGCTGTATGGAAGATCAATAACGTCTTCTGTTCTCTGGACATGCCGCTCTGCATCACGACCTTTTCCACATTCTCCGGCACCAGCATCACCGTCACGCCGTTTTCGTCCGCCTGAACAGCCTTGGGATAATTCTGCTGCGCCTGATAGATCACCGCAGTAACGCCGCCTGCATTGTCCGTACAATCCGCAAAAAAGGTTCCGTACAGCACCTCTGCAAAGTGCTCATTGGCCTCCTTTAGCAGCTTTTCCGAATCGACAACCCGGTTAACCGTCACGCCGTCTCTTCCGATGTGATAATCCGTCTTGTAGTTGGAGCTTGCCACACAGGTACGTACACCGTTTCCGACCCGCTTCTCCGCCATCAGCTGTTCCGCCTCGTTCGTCCCTCTGGCATGGAAGATCGGTCCCTCGCCAAAATCTGCCGCGTCCACCAGATCTCCGCAGCCGGTAGAATCGAGCTTCTCCTTTTTCGGAAGATACTGCTCCATGGAGATCAAACCTTCCGGCATCCGGCTGTCCGCCGTCCGCAGCACGGAAAATTCAAGCGATACCACATGCAGGGGATCGTCCGTAGTATTGATGATACGGTAGGAGATCTCCACCCAGGGTTTTCCTGCCCATGCCGTGAGTTTCACCTCAAAATCGATATGCCGCCCTGCTGTTTCCTCTATACCGTGTGCGCCATTTGTCCCGGCAGGCACATTGCTGCCCTTTGCTTTCAGGATCGCACAGATCGGACCTCTTTCCACGATCTCCCATTGTCCGATCTGTACCTGATAGGAATTCCCTTCGCCATCCTTTAAATACGGTCCCGCAAACTGCTCCTTAGTATAGCTTCTGCCCAATGCGTTTAATGCGGCAAAAATGCTGTCGGTATTATGACAGACCAAGAAGGAGAAATCCCGGTCCGTGCCGTCACATCTGGTCCGGACCGAAATGCCGGCATCCTCTTCCTTAACCGCAAGAGCTCCAAACTCGCCGCAAGCTTCCGCTGTCTGCTCTCCGTGCAGATCGCACTGCAGTGTCAGACCCTTATTGGCCGGAATATCCGCCAGAAAACGCAGGAACAGAAATCTCACCGATCCGTCCGCATGTCGGGATGTCACTTTTGTCTGAAGCGGCAAAGCCTTCCCTTCCTGAAGCACTTGTACCTTTCCTATGTCCTGCAGCTCTCCTTTTTTCACCGGAATCCCGATATAGCAAGGCTCCGCAACCCGATCATACCGATAAAGCTTGTCAAATAAAATGTCTATCACTCTGTTAGCCTCCTTTTTCAACGTCCGTCCGGATCAGTGCTCCCTCAGCAACGCACTCCTTTTCTTTACCTGTATGATAAAACAAATTCTCTGTATTTTACTAGCATATATTTGTATATTTACCCCAAAAACGCTGTTTTTTTGCCAGCACCAAGCTTTAAGAGCGCACCGGATCAGACCCGACAGATTGTCATGCAGGCATGTCCCTTTGACTCATTGCTTGCAGGAATCAGTATACGTCATCGCGCAAGATCACAGCCGCAAGATGATCCCAATCCCTGCACCAAGCAGAAACCAGAGCGCCGGATGGAGCTTTTTCAGGCATTTCACCTGCAATAGCCCAAACACCACCACCGCTATGATCATGGAGCCCACCTCCGGTTTAAGAACGCCGTCTGCCTCCGTAAATAACGACACCCTGCACAACCCGAAGACCGCCGCCCCGATCAGTGCTGTCACCGCAGGCCGTATCCCGTAAAACGCTGCTCTCACATACGGGTTTTGACTGAAATTGTCCAAAAATCTTGCGATCAATATGATGATGACCACGCTGGGCAACACCAATCCGAAAGAAGAAACCAAACCGCCGAAAAATCCCAGTGTCTGAAAGCCCGCATAGGTGGACATATTCAACCCAAGCGGCCCGGGCGTCGATTCGCTGATGGCGATCATATTGGTCAGCTGCTCCATGGTATACCAGGGTTTCGCATTGGTCAGATCCATCAGGAACGGCAAAGTCGCAGGTCCGCCGCCTACCGCAAACAGACCGATCTTAAAAAATTCCCAGAAAAGTTCGAGCGCTGTAGTTATCATGCTTCGTCTCCTCTCTGCGGATCCCCGGAGATTGCAGCGTCCTCACAGACAGCACTCTTTTTTTGTTCAAACTTCTGCGAATGCACAATTTTTTCAAATATGATCCCGCAGATCGCCGAGATCACAACGATCAGTATCGTGGGAACATCCGTCAGCAGACAGATCAACAGCACAATTCCGCATACAACACAGCAGAATCCGTCCACCAGACTCTTTCGTGCCAATGTGATCACCGTGTTGAGCATCAGCGCACAGACGATGCCCCGCACCCCCATCAGCGCATGCTGCAGCCAGACATTGTCCATGAAATTCTCCAGACAGGCTGCCACCAGCGTGATGATCACCAGAGACGGCGTCACCATCCCCAGTGTGGAAAAAATCCCGCCGGCCACTCCTTTTTTCTTATAGCCCACAAAAGTCGCCGTGTTCACCGCAATAATGCCCGGCGTACACTGTCCGATGGCATAACAGTCCACCAGCTCTTCCTCTGTGATCCAGTTCTTCTTCTCTACCAATTCGTATTTCAGCATAGGCAGCATGGTCAGTCCCCCGCCAAAGGTCAGACCGCCGATCCGCAGAAACGCCCAATACAGCTGCCACAGCATATTTATTTCCTTCATGCTCTTACCTCGCTAGCATGTTTATTGTATCACAGATCACAAATTTTGGAAATGAAAAACTGGAAACCGCGTACTTTATGGAGCTTTGCCCCGGACAAGCAAAAACGGAGCAAAGCTAAATCTGCTCCGCTCCGGTCTCTTCCTCTTCCTCCGGGCTCCAGGACTCCTGAACCCTGTCAATCTGAAGCACGCCCGGCACTTTCACTACGATCTGATATTGATCCTCGTATACAATCTCACCGGGAGTATTCGTATACACTACATAATACGGATGATGATACCGTTCAAGCAGCCAAAGCGCCGGCCGTATCATCTTCATCATCTCCTCCGAATTCTCCGTCTTAAAGAAACACACGACCTTTTCCTGGTTTTTGCACTGCGGCGGCCAGGGAAGATTCTCTGCAAACCAGCTGTCTATTTCCTTATACAGCTCCGCATCCTCCTCATCCATCACATCATTCTGGATAAGCTGCCAGCACATACTGAAAACGCCCTTTGCATACATGGTATTTTCTGCAAGCTCCTGCCCCTGAATCCGAACATACTTGAAATGCATCCTATCATCTCCTTGTCTGTTGCCTGATTGCTTCTGTACCTCTACATGTCCGCCATGTCATCCATACTTTTTCGGATCAGCTTGACGACGGTTTCCACCCCGGTAGTCCACGGGAACTGATCTACTGCTACCGCCTTCTCGACCTGATACCCGCCTGCGAGGAAAACCTCAAGATCCCGCACCAGACTGGTCGGTTTACAGGATATGTATACGATCCGCTCCACACCGTAGGCAATGATCTTAGGCAATGCCTTCGGGTGAATCCCGTCCCTCGGCGGATCCAAAATGATCAGATCAGGCTTCTCCTCCACTTCGTCCAGCACCTTCAGTACATCCCCGGCGATGAACTCACAATTGTCCAAACCGTTTTCTTTGGCACTCTTTCTCGCCGCTTCCACTGCTTCTTCCACAATCTCCACGCCGATCACCTTTTCAGCCACCGGCGCCATCAGCTGGGTGATCGTACCGGTTCCGCTGTAGAGGTCAAACAGTATCGGTCTTTTGCCGGATCCAACATTATCACCGTCGTGCCCCTCACTTACATCTCCCCTCAGATCACACGCATATTCCCGCGCCGTCCGGTAAAGCACCTCCGCACTGTAGGAATTGGTCTGAAAAAAAGAAAAAACAGAGATCTTAAATCTGAGTCCCAAGAGCTCCTCATAAAAATAATCTTTGCCGTAAAGGATATCCGTGCGATCGCTCTGCACCACATCCGCCACGGAATCGTTCACAATATGTAAAATACCGGCAAATTCTCCCTGCACAGATCCGCAGCTTCCGTTCTCCGCTTGTTTCCGGTCCCCCTGCCCGTCCGCTGCTATCTCTGTACGCAGCGCCAGTAAATGATCCCGAAAGCCGTTTATCAGTTCCGCTTCGTCCACTCCCTCCGGGCATCGCGAACTCGTCACCAGCGCAACCAGGATCTCGCCGGTCTTCGAGGCCTTCCTTACCAGCAAATGCCGCAGATAACCCACATGCGTCATCCGGTGAAAAAAACTGATCTTCCGTTCCGCAAAATACTCCTGTGTCGTCTTTAAGATCAGCCGATAATCCCCATCCACGATCCTGCAATCCTCCACTGTCACAAGATCGTAAAAACTACCCCTCCTATGCATACCAAGTGCGAGCGGACCATCTTTATACTCATCGCCGAAAGAAAATTCCATCTTATTGCGGTACTCATACGCCGCAGGGCTCCCCTTGATCCCTTCGTAGACCCATTCACCCTGCCTGCCTTCCAGCACACCATCCAGAAGCCGCTTTACCTGAGCCTCTTTGATCTTCAATTGTTCTTCATAGGGTAAAGAAAGATAGGTGCATCCGCCACACAAGCCAAAATGGGAACACGGACTTCCGATTTCCAAAGGTGACGCTTCTATCACCTCCAAAAGCCTTCCTTCCGCCTTCCCTTTGCGCACTTTATTGACAGAGAATCGAACTTTTTGACCGGGCAGGCACATCTTCACAACCGCGCGCTCCTCCCCTGCCCGCACAATGCCCTTGCCGGGAAAATCGACACGCTCCACGATGCCCTCGCATACCTGTCCTTTTTTCATTCTTTAGTTCTCTCCCTCGTCCTCAAAGAAATCTTCGTCATCATCATCAAAATCATCAAACAGATCGTCATCAAAATCCGACAGATAATCCGGATGGAAATAGCGATACACTGCATATACGATACCGGCAGCTGCAGCTATGGCACCAACGATCGCCAGGATCATAAGGACCGTATTAAACTTCTTTTCCGCTTCCTCATCTTCTTTTTTCTTGCCGAGGAGCTCGTTTAATTTTAATTCATTTGCCAATTCCAATGCCTTTTCAAACTTATCCATAGTAGTCCCTTCCTTTCTTTTCGGTGGTCTAGAATATCATACCACATTTTACGCAAAAATACTATCGTTAATCTTATAATTTTTTTAACTTTGCAAAGGACGCATACATGATCTTTTGCCCTGCCTGATCGAATTCCACCGTAACCTTGAAGTCTCTCGGTTCCTTTGAGATTACTTTCACGGTTCCTGCGCCATATTTTATATGCTTCACCCGGTCGCCGACACCATACTCCAGTTCTCCCGGTGCAGCGTTCTGCAGCCCTTTCTGGATCCCTGCCAATTGATTCAGATCCCCGATTCCTTTTGCGATAAAAGGTTTGGCCGATTGATAAGATTTCTCCGCCCGCGGCAATGCCTTTGGCACCGCTTTCTGGTAAACCTCTGAGGCACGCTTCGTCCCCGGAATGGTATTGTCCATCAACTCTGTCGGAATCTCTCTCACAAAACGGCTGATCGCATTATATTGGGTTTCCCCCCGGAGCATTCGCATCCTGGCACAGGTGAGTGTCAGATCCTCTTTCGCCCTCGTTATGCCCACATAAGCCAGCCTGCGCTCCTCCTCCATATCCTCCGGCGAATCCGTCTTGATCGTCATATAGCTCGGGAACAGACCGTCCTCCATCCCTGTCAGATACACGGATGCAAACTCCAATCCCTTCGCAGAGTGCAACGTCATCAAAAGGACGCGATCATCGCCATCTTCCACATTGTCTATATCCGCCACAAGCGCTATCTCCTCCAGAAATTCAGAAAGACTGATCTCATCATGGGTCTCTTCATAGCTTACCGCTTTGGTGATCAATTCATCCAGATTGGCCATTCTGTCCTCCGCGGACTCATCATCCTGATCCTGCAGATAATCTGCGTAACCGATATGCTCGATCACTGCGCGGATCAACCCGGAAACGCCATAAGTTTCCCTGCCGCTCCTGAATACCTGGATCATATTCACAAAGCCTTTGATCTTGGAAGCAGCCTTTCCCAGTCCCGGCACATCGTCAGCCATGCACATGGCATCATAGAGGCTCAGATCTCTGATCTGCGCATAGTCAGCCAGTTTCTCGAGCGACGCCGCGCCAATACTGCGTTTCGGCACATTGATGATCCTCCGCAGGGCCACTTCATCCCGCGCATTATCGATAGTCTTCAAATAAGCCAGTATGTCTTTGATCTCCGCCCTGGCGTAAAAATTGACGCCGCCTACCACACGGTAAGGAATCCCTTCTACCACCATACGCTCTTCCAGCAGTCTGGCCTGTGCGTTCGTGCGGTACAAAACAGCACAATCCCGGTATCCCTGCTCTCCCTCGCGGACCTTTCTGCGAATATCATCCGCCACGTATTCCGCTTCCTCATAAGCATTGTCAAACTGCCTCAGATGAAGCCGGCTGCCCGCTCCATGATCCGTCCAGAGTGATTTATCTTTTCTTCCCACATTATTGCAGATCACTGCATTGGCCGCATCCAGAATGTTCTGTGTGGACCGATAATTCTGCTCCAGCTTGATCACCCTGGCCTCGGGATAATGCAGCTCAAAATCCAGAATATTGCGGATATTGGCTCCTCTGAACTTGTAAATAGACTGATCGTCATCTCCGACCACGCACAGGTTCCTGTACTTGTCCGCCAACAGCCTCACCAATTCAAACTGCGCCAGATTGGTGTCCTGATACTCGTCCACCATAATATATTTAAATCGTTCCTGATAGGAATCCAGGATTTCCGGACAGTTTTTGAAAAGCTCCACCGTTTTCACGATAATATCATCAAAATCCAATGCATTGCTTTTTTTCAATGCCTCCTGATACTCTCTGTACGCTTTCGCCACAACCTGCTTATGATAATCTCCTGCCGACTTTACTTCATACTCACGCACATCCACCAGATCATCCTTAGCAGAAGAGATCGCGGCCAAAAGGCTCCTCTCCTTGTATGTTTTGGTGTCAATGTTCAGCCGCTTGCATACTCCCTTCATCACCGTCTTCTGGTCGTCCGTGTCATAGATGGTAAAACTGTTATCATAGCCGAGGTTGTCAATATGTCTGCGCAGGATCCGGACACAGGCAGAGTGAAAGGTACTGACCCAGATCTGATCCGCGCCGAATCCCACGATCCGGTCCACTCTCTCCCGCATCTCCTCCGCCGCTTTATTGGTGAAAGTGATCGCCAGGATGTTCCAGGGATTCACCCCCATCTCATCGATCAGATATGCGATCCGGTGTGTCAAGGTCCGCGTTTTGCCGGAACCGGCTCCCGCCAGCAGAAGAACCGGTCCATCTGTCTGAAGTACCGCCTCTTTCTGCTTATTATTCAAGGTATCATAAACACTCATATATCTGTCCTTTCAAATTTTCCGATTCCTCATGATCTCCTGTGATCCTTCGCAGTTTCCTGCGTTTTCTCTGAATCCCTTACGATTCCTTCACCGAGCTGAAATTCCACACGCGCAGATTAAACTCAATGATCGGCGTGTCGCAGTAAATACATTTTTTGGCCCCCAGCTTTGGCAGCGGCCCCCCGCAGTTCGGGCAGTTCAGCGCAAGCCCGGAGTCAGCCGAATTTTCGACAAAGTCCCGATCCTGAATATAGACAAGTTCAATGTTATAGCGGGCCTGCTCCTTCATATCCGTGTGTCCGCTCGTAACCTGTCCGTTCTGTTCCCTGTAATGAATATATTCCACGGAAGACTGTAATACTATGCTGCATCTTCCTTTGTTTTTTCGATATTGATTGATCTCTGTCCTATGGATATGTATTCTTTCAAAATGCTCCTGCATATTCTGATCCTTCAGCATCTGGATACGAAGATCAAGGTTCTCCCGCAATTCACTCATGCCTTCGGTCAGAATGGAGCTGTTCCGGTTGTCAATGCTCTGCAGATATGATGTCAATACATTTTCCGCCCGTGTCTTCATCTCATCATAGTGAAACTCCGGAAAATCCTTCATGATCTGCGGCAGATAAAGATTGGTGGCAGAGGATACGGATTTCGGCGTACTTGCACTCTCCAGCTCCGCTTTCTTCATACCTTCGATCGGGTTATCCGTGCCGAAAAATGCCTGGGAATAGCTTGTCACTGTATCATGCACCTTCCGATATGCCTTGTACACACTGATAACTATGGTCAATACGATTGCCAGTATTAGAACCAGTACGATGATCATTCCAATCATTTTTTGCACCTTTGCCCTTTCTCTCCTAAACAGCAATGTGGCAGGCAAAAAACTGCCTGCCAAATCACTGTCTGCATCAATTTTTATTTCTGTTTTTCCTTTTATACTCTGTCGTTCTCGTCGAACACATCGCCGCACTCCGGGCAGAACTTGGGCGGATGTGCCGGATCCTCAGGTTCCCATCCGCACTTATCGCACTTATACAAAGGCGCACCTTCTGGTTTTCTGGCGCCACACTCCGTGCAGAATTTCCCTTGATTTACCGCACCGCAGCTGCAGGTCCATCCGGCCTGGGCAGGCTTGGGCTGGCCGCACTCCTCACAGAATTTGCCGCGATTGTCTGCCTTGCCGCATGCACAGGTCCAGCCAAGAACGGGTGCCTGAGAAGGTGCCTGCATCTGGGGATTGCCTCCGGCCTGACCGGCGAAACCACCCTGCATATTCATCTGCTGCGCGTTCATCTGATTCTGCGCATCCATCTGGAACAGCGTGTTGGCATTCATACCGCCTGCCATGCTCGCCATATTCATACCTGCAAATGCCATCATCGGTCCTGTTGATGTATTGGAAGCCGCTGCCTTCATTGCGTCTGCCTGCGCAGCTGTCAGTGTAGCTGCAGCCATTCCGGGGTTCTTCAGAACCGCGTTCTTCTGCAGTTCGTTGAGCATCTTGCGATCCTCTTCCGGAATGGAAGGCGGCGCCATCGTCATGCTGACTACTTTGATACCGCGCAGATTGGTCCACTTCTCAGTCAGCTCCACGTTCAGCAGGTCAGCCAGCTCGCCCACATGACCGGGAATCTGGCTGGGGCGGACGCCCTGCTCACCGATCTTGGAAAGGGCGGGCTGCAGAGCCTGAACCAGCTCGGCCTTCATCATGCCGGAAAGTTCGGAACGTTTGAACTCATCAGACTTATTGCCGGAAACATTTTTGTAGAAAATGATCGGATCAACGATCTGGAACGAATATTCTCCGTTACACTTCAGCAAAGTATCCATATCCAGTCCGATGTTCTTGTCTACGATCCGGAAGCTTACCGGTGTAGATGTTCCGTAATAGTTGCTCTTGATCTCCTTGATATTGAAGAAATAAACTCTCTGGTCTTTCATGGTGTCACCGGCACCGCTGATACGTCTTCCAAAAAGCTTAAAAGTATTCTTTACGTTTTCACCTAATTTTCCGGTGAAGATACTGGGCTCAGTAGATGAATTGAACACGAATTCACCGGGATCTGCACAGAGCTCCACGATACCGCCCTGATCCACAATGATCATACATTGTCCTTCATTGACAGCTATGATAGAACCGTTGGAAATAATATTATCAAGCCCCTTATTATTCCCGTTTGTACGCTTCTGCCCCTTTACCATCAACACATCATCAGAGAGAGAATCACAGTAGAAATACTCCCGCCACTGGTCAGCCAGTATACCGCCAGCAGCATCTTTTACCGCTTTAAGCAATCCCATTTAGCATATCCTCCGTTAAAATTTATGGTAGAACATAATACGTTTTCATTTTACCAAATTTCTGCAATTCTCTCAACTGTTTTTACAAAAATTTTGTTTTATTTGATCCACTTGCCGCTGTCTTTTACCGATCGGCAGCTTTCCGGGCAAAGTCTGTATTTACAAGGTCTGCATAGGGCACTTTCTTTTCCAATACCTTCGCATCCATCAGAATGTTTTCCAGCAGTTCAAAGCTTTCCTCCGCAAAGACCAGATCCTGTTTCCACGTATCCTGTGCATGGTAGCGATCCACAATTTTCGTCAATGTGTCAATATCTGTCTCCGCAAACTGTGGTGCGATCACCTTGGCGATCTCCGCAGAACTGTGTGTATTCACATAATCCATTCCTTTCTGCAAAGCATCCGTGAATGCCTGGATCCGGTCCGGATGCGCCTCCAGATAACTTTTTTTCGCCGAGAAAGAAGTATAGGGAACATAGCCGGAATCCTCCCCCAGCGACGCCACCACATAGCCGTCTCCCTTTGTTTCCAGCAATGTCGCATGCGGCTCAAACTCCACTGTAAAATCTGCATTCCCGCCGGAAAAAGCCGCTGCTGTCGAGCCGAAATCAATACTCTGATCAATGGTCAGATCTGTCTTCGGGTCGATATGGTTTTTCTGCAGGATAAATTCAAACACCATCTCCGGCATGCCGCCGGCTCTGCCGCCAAGTACATTTTTTCCCTTTAACATATTCCAGTCAAAGTTCTCAATCGGCTCTCTGGCCACAAGAAAATTTCCGGCGCGCTGGGTCAGCTGCGCAAAATTTACCACATAATCCGTCGTCCCACCCACATAGGTGTAAATACTGCTTTCACATCCCATGAATCCGATATCCGCTTCCCCTGTGAGCACCGCCGTCATGGTCTTATCTGCACCGAATCCGGTTACCAGTTCCAGATCAATACCATTTTCCGCAAAATACCCTTCTTCTATGGCAACATACATAGGCGCATAAAAAATCGAGTGTGCCACTTCATTCAGCACGATCTTTGTCTGCGCCTTTCCTCCTTTATCTGCCGTTCTTCCGCACGCCGCGACTGCCATGGCAAGCAGAACCATACACATCCCCAGTGCCAACCACTTTTTTCTTTTTTTCACAATAAATCTTCCTCCGATTTATTTCACTTTACTCATTTATGGTATGTCGGCGCGCAAAAAAGGTGTCTGCGTCTGCAGGCACCTCTCGGCAATTCTTTATTCTCTTATATATAACGATCCTCTTTACAGGTTTGCCTTGATCTTCTCGATCATCTCTGCATACTCTGCATCCGTCAGGAACGTTTTCCCGGGATTCATCTCAAAAACTCCGCCCCACTCCGCCTGGTCTTTATATTTGGGGCAAAGATGCATGTGAAGATGACAGCCCGTGTCCCCGTATGCACCGTAATTGAGTTTATCCGGATGGAACGCCGCATGGATAGCCTTTGCCGCACGATTTACATCGGCAAAAAATTTATTTCTCTCCTCATCGCTGATATCGACGATCTCACTGACATGATCCTTGTATGCCACGATGCATCTGCCGGGATGCGTCTGCTCCTTGAACAGGATCAGTGTTGACACTTCCAGATCACAGATATAGATACCAAACTTGTCCAAGAGTTCTCCTCTCATACAATACCCACAATTTGAATCTTTCATATTCCACTCCTATCCGCCGCCTTTCGGCAGGCTTATCTTATTCATTTTTCGTATGCTACTATTGTATGCCCTTTTGTCCGAATTGACAAGTGCTTATCCGATCACTTTTCCCCGGCGAGCTCTGTTCGGAGTTCATCAACCATGTGCTCGATCATCCGTTTTTTCTCATATACGTCATAACTGAGCAGACAGATAAAGGCAAATTTCTGTAAAAATTCCCTTTCTTCTTCGGGAACCTGCAAAAAAGTCTTCTCTGACTCCCTGTACTTGGCGACAACATCCTTTTTCAGCCACTCGATCTGATCCTTCTCCATGCCAAACACTTCCTCATAGATATCTTCCAGACTGAGCTGATCGTTTTTTTGAAAGTACTTTTCCGTGATCGGCTGTAAAAGAGTCTGAATGTCGCTGATAGACATGATACCCTTGTAATAATAGATAAAGATCAGCAAAAGCACGTGTTCCTTGGAATATTTTTTTTTCACCGGAGGAGGCAGGAGATCGTTCTTTGCGTAATTATTGATCATAGTCTTCGTGAGGATCTTGTCCTCTCCCGGGTTACGGACACCGTCGCGCAGCCTGCTGTCCATGAACGTCGTCACCTGATCCATATAAAGGTCGATGTTCGGGATATCCGCCGACTTGATGTAGGATAACCCATCCAAGGTATCTAATATCTTTTTTAATAAATCTTCTGTATGATTCTCTGCCAAATCTCCCCTCCTCGAATCCGCCATGCAGATTCCATCAAGGCGCATTTTATATCATATTTTATACCGCATTTAACGTCGCGCCTTACATTACAGTATATAGTAATTAAAACTACATATCAACTGTTTTTTCAATTTTTCAACACTTTTTCAACACTTTTTTCTCTCTGCTTGTCTATTTACTTTAGGGTTTTAGTGTGATAAAATGATAAGCAGAATTGTTATATTAATGTTTCCATTATGATTCTAATCTCTCCTGTTCGGCAGGATTGAAAGTGAGGGGATCCACAATGAACAAGAAAATAAAAACTGACGCTGTAGATTTCATGTTTGACGCAATCTTAAGTCTTGAAAACCGCGAAGAGTGCTATTCTTTTTTTGAAGATCTGTGTACGGTAAACGAGCTGCTCTCCCTGTCCCAGCGATTTGAGGTAGCTGCTATGCTTCGCGATCACAAGACTTATCTTGAAATTTCCGACAAAACCGGAGCTTCCACCGCTACGATCAGCCGAGTCAACCGTTCCCTGAATTACGGTAATGACGGCTATGAAATGGTCTTCAACAAGATGAAACCTGCCAGACCGCAGGCAGATAACTGATCACTCTGCAGCCTTGACTGTTAACTGCAAAAACTCCTCCCGCCGCAATCCGGCAGGGAGGAGTTTTTACGTTCATTTCTTCATCCGTTGCTTATTTTGTCTTTTTCTTTTTCCCCAAAACAATCCCGCAGGCAGCGAGTGCAGCAAGCACGATCGCGCCGCCCACAACCAGTCCTGTGGAAGATCCGCTCTTATCCTCAGTCTCTGCAGGTGTATCCTCTGCTTCTGCTTCCATAGGCTGTACACTCACCACTTCTGTTATTGTCGGCTGCTCGGAAACGGCTTTACCCTTTGACACGATATTGGCTCCCGCCGCTGCCGGTGCATCCGGAGATATCGCAAGCAGATCATGCATATCGATCGATCCGTCAGCATTTCTGACAGGCAGCACCGTCACATCCGTATTGACAAACCATGCCGAAGAAGCTTTAACGCCTTTGTTATTATAGGATGCCGCTCCGTCAAAGAAAAAGTTGTCCGCACTCTTCAATGAATACAGCACACCGTTGCTCGCTCCCAATTCTCCTACTGTCGTACCGTTTTCAGCTACTGAGAGCATGCCGGAAACCTTCCATGCCTTCCGATTGGATGACCTTGTATACAGACTGACATTATAAGCCTTTCCGTTCAAAGAATTGTTATAAGCCGTACAAAGCGTGATCTCACAATCCGGACAGGAATTGCTGGTGATCCCTTTTGCGTAATTGTTGAAAGAAACACTGTTTATCAGCTTGTGACCGCCATACATATTTTCGCCGCCCAGCTTAAATCCGTTTCCTTCTCCGAATTCCACATTCGGATCCGTCGGGTCATCTGTGGTCAGAAAACCATTGCTGTAGGCCACACAATTTTCAATGGTGACCGCTCCGATCGGACCAGTGGTGGATTTAGCATATAAGTCCCAACCGTCATCAATATTATTGTGGGAGATACAGCCATAGAATCTATTGCCTTCACCGCAAGTCAGTTTTGCAGCAAACCCGTCTGCATCATTTCTCGCTGCATCACAACAGTCATACGCATCGCAGTTTTTGATCAGATTATTAGTCGGCCACATCTCGGCATCATTGTACTCGCCCGAATAACGGCTGATCTGGAGACCGGTATTCCCCACATTGTGGATCACACACATTTCCACGATATTGTTGTTTCCGCACACGCTGATGCCTTTAGCTGCCCCATCCTTCACTTCCAGGCCAAAAACATGCCAATAGCTGCCCACGATCGAAAGCAGGGAGGATGAACCGGCATTGTTGCTGCCGGAGATCACTGCTTTTCCTGTATTCTCTGCCATCAACGTGATCATGGCATCTTCGCGGCCACTGACATTTCTGCCGATCACATAATCCTTATCCGATGCATAGGTGCCGTCCAGCATCACGATCACCTGTCCGGGCTGTGCGTAATTCAGCGCAGTCTGCAGATCAAACGGATTCTCTCTTGTTCCCACCCCGGTTGCTTTTCCGTCCGGCGCCACATACATAGTCTGACCTTCGTTTCCGATCTGATGCAAAGTGATCCCCACATCACCCGTGATCTCCTCTTTACTGGTAATATTCTTCAGACCGGCGTCCGGCGTAAACGAATAGCTGTATGTATTCTTTCCGTCTGCCAGTACAACCGGCAGCTTCACAAATTTTCCGCCTTCCAGCTTGATCTTATCAGAACCGACAGCCTGTCCGTCTGCCGATTTAACCGACAATTCACCGTCCACATTCGCTGCCGCTATCAACTCAATATTCGCCGTTCCCGCCGTAGCACTGTTATAGAATTTCATCTCCGGTGCAGTCAGAATAACTGATTCTCCCTCCACCTTGCCTGCGCTCTTTTCGAACTGAATGTCGGAAATCGCAACACCAACCTTACGTGCGGACATCACACCCACGCACATGGAACCGTCATCCATCTTCATCAGGCAGTCTGTTCCGTCAAAAGCAATGGATTCTCCCGCCCCTTTCATCGTTGCCACATATTGCGTATTTGTCTTTTCCAAGGTATAAGTGAACGTATCGCCAACCGCCACACTGTCATCCTTGTTAGCCACTGAAAACCTGTCTGTGCTTCTTAAGTTTCGTTCATCTCCGATCACATTGGTGGTATCCGCCGTAGTATAACCAGTTACCAGTCTGGCGCCATGCGAATGATAGCCACCACCTTTCATCTTATACTGCCCAACCGCAACAGAGTTAAAATACTTGGTGTCTTTGGAACCAAGTCCCTCCATATCGGTTGCATAAATGCCATATCCGGTCTGGTTGTCAGGTCCGTCTTTAACATCCGTCACCGTAAACGTTGCAGTCAGCTTAAAATTTTCTGTATTGGGATCAACCTTGGTGTAGTAATAAAAGAAACCATCCTCTGAATCTGCCACTTTACCGTTCGTCGCAGATGCAAACTCCACCGTTTTATCACTGTTATTTATATCCTCAACCGACAGAGCCTCCTTTGAGCTGACGATCTCATATTCCTGTCCGTTTACGGTTGCCACACCGCTGGTTGCCGATCCGAAACACGCCAGATACCACTGCTGTTCAGCCGCCTGAACCGTAAAGTCTTTGCTTGCCTTGGACACTTTATCCTCTTTGTAGGCAGTCACTTCCACCGTATAAGCTTTTCCCTCCTCAAGGCCTTTCAGCGTATAATCTCCTGCCTGAGGATCCATATCCGTCACCTTCCGGAGTTCTCCGCCCTGAGGACCGTATTGGAGTTCAAATTTATCCGCATCAATATTCAGCCAATCAATATAGACCTCTCCACTGCCCCGGTTATCGATCCATTTGATCTCCGGTGCGGGAAGCGGCATCATATATCCTGCATACTTCTGCGCCGGTCCGGATTTATCTGCACACCCGGTTCTGGATGCCACTACTTTGAGCTGCAGATCACCTTCCACATTGGGGGCCAGTGTGATCTTTTCCCCTTCGTATGCAGCGCTGGTCACCTCACAGCCGTCCTGCATCACAAAGACCCTGACCATATCTGCGCCTTCCACGCCCACAACAGCATCCACATCAACATCCAAAGTACCTTCTTCGTTCAGTTCCACACTTTTAATCTGGGGAGTAGCAACACTGTCCCATGCCGGTCTTTTCTGCGGAGCCTCTGCGTGTCCGGTGAATTCACCTTTTACATAATACACATTGATTCCGTTATCACATCTGAACTGATAGGTACCCGCCTGAGAAACCTTATACTCAAACGGCTCCAGCGTGCCGTCTGCTCCGGCTGAAGTAGGAGCCTTATATTCCTGGCCGTCAACCAAAACACGTCCCTCATCGTACAGACCGAGTTTTCTGTTCGCTTCACTGCTGTTTGCACTGAGCATGTAAACCTGTACCGTACCGGGTCCCGGTGCGAAAAAATTGATCGTCCTGTTATTATCCTCTGTAGCTCCTCCGGACTTTAATCTCCGGGTAAAGTTAAGTGTACCGTCCGCAGACTTTTTGTTATTGGCATCCACCACATAAGTACGACTGGATGAGGCGATCAGCGTAAAATCACCGTACACCGTCTCCATTTTTATCTCGCC
>CADBNO010000064.1 GCA_902796105.1 uncultured Lachnospiraceae bacterium
CCTCACACGGTCAAATTTGCCCGCACCGATATTCTGGCTCGTATACGTCGTCATTGTAAAACCATAGGTATAGATGAGCGCCATCAGGATCTCCAGCAACCTTCTGCCCGCCGTGTGCGCCGCCACAATATCTGCGCCCAATCCGTTTATGGCACTTTGCAGGATGATCGTGCCGATATTGACGATGCATCCCATAAGTCCCATGGATAAACCCATGAAAAAGAGTTCCCTGTACTCTCCGCTCACGGGTTTCCAGTCTGCGCGTCCCGGAAGATATTCCTTAAACCGAAGCACTCCGTATAGAAAACAGGCTGCACCGCAAACTGCCTGTGCGATCACTGTAGCCACGGCTGCGCCTTCGATATCCATATGAACAACTCCGATCAGGATCAGGTCTAAAACAATATTCAAAAAGATAGAGCTGAGCAGACAATAGAGCGGCGTTCTGCTGTTTCCCAGAGACCGGAGCAGATTCGCTGACAGATTATACAACGCGGTAAACGGGATCCCTATCAGGATGATGCGCATGTAGCGAAGCGCAGGCTCCATCAACTCCTCCGGTGCGTGGAGCAGGACCAGCAGCCTCTTAAGCAGCAGAAAAGCAAAAACAGTGAGCACTACGGTAAGTCCCACGGTAAGCACAGCGGAACCGGCCACATTACGCCTGATCCGCTTCGTGTCCTTTGCGCCAAACGCATTGGCTACCTGAATACCGAACCCCTGCGTAAATCCGTTGAGAAGTCCGATCAGCATATTCGACACCACCGCCGTCATTCCCACTGCCGCAAAAGCGTGCTCGTCCAGGAAAAAACTGACCACCTTTGCATCCCCGATATTGTACAGCTGTTGAAAAATATTGCCCAAAATAATAGGGACTGTAAAAAGAAGGATGATCCTTGCCGGACTTCCTTCTGTCATATCCATGACCTTTCGATTCGTTCTTTTACCGGCCTGTACTTCTGCCTGTTTCACCATAGCTCCCTCTTCCGCATACTCTTTACATCTGATGCCGCACCACTGCGTACTCATCATCCGCCCTGAAATACGGACATTCTTTTTGCGACCCTGTCAGAAAACGATACATCTCATCCTCATCCAGATCCACTTCGCAATAGTAATACTCTTCCTCCTCATCATATACATAATTGACACATGCATCACAATTGCTCATATCGTCCTCCTGTCGGCTCCCCCAAAATTTATTCCCAAGCTTTAAGCTTTGTCCGAAACCTTATTCTCCGCCTTGCAGATATGCGTATATCTCTCGCTTTCCTACGCCTCTGTCCTTTGCCACCTGCTTCATCGCCGCTTTCCGATCCATGCCCTGTTCTTCATAAAAACGCATATGCTCCTCAATAGACATGTTTGCCCATTCGGCAATCTCTTCCTGCCTTTTCTCGGCGAAGCTTTTGCCTTCGATCACAAGCACATACTCCCCCTTGGGCTCCTCAGTCCGGTAATATTCCAATGCCCCGGCCAATGTAGTCGGAAACACCGTTTCGAACTTCTTGGTCAGTTCCCTGCACAGTGTGATCCTCCGCTGCCCCAGCACTTCATATAGTTCCTCCAATGTGCGGATCAGATGGTGGGGCGCTTCGTATAAGATCATGGTGCGGCTCTCATCCGCAAGTTCGCTCAGCACCAGCTTTTTCTCTTTCTTGTCTGCCGGCAGAAATCCCTCGAAACAAAATCTTCGCGTCGGCAATCCGGATAACGTCAACGCTGTGATACATGCCGCAGGTCCGGGCAGAGATGTCACCTGCACACCGCTCTCCAGACACATCCGCACCAGAACTTCCCCCGGATCGGAAATTGCCGGTGTTCCCGCATCCGTGATCAGCGCAATATTTTGTCCGTTCACAAGCTGCCCGATCAGCTGCTTCGCCTTCTCCACCTTATTGTACTCATGATAGCTGGTCATGGGGGTATGGATATCAAAATGGTTCAACAGCTTAATACTGTTTCTGGTGTCTTCCGCCGCGATCACATCCACGCTGCGCAGAGTTTCCACAACACGCGGCGACATATCACCCAGATTTCCGATTGGGGTAGCGCACAAAAACAACATTCCCGCCATACTTTCCGTTCCTTTCCGCAATGAGCCGATCTGGCTAATACCCGTATTTGTCCCGCAATTCCGGCATATACACGCCCGGTTTTTCAAAAATGATCAGCGGCTTCTCTACCGTCATGCGCGGTCTGCCGCCCCGTACAGCCTCAAGGAGTACCATATTGGGCTCCTTGTCCGCATATGGGTATACCAGCTGCATCCGCTTCGGCTCCAATTTATACTGCACTAAAGTCGTTATGATCTCTGCCAGCCGAAAGGGTCTGTGCACCAGCCAAAAACGTCCTCCCGGTTTTAACAGTTTCCCTGTCACTCTGACCACATCCTCCAGATTGCAAAGAATCTCATGTCTGGCGATTGCCTTTGCATCCTCCGGATTGGTCAGTCCATGCTGTCCGATCATATACGGCGGATTGCAGGTAATACAATCAAAGGAAGCGGGGTCAAATAATCGATCCGCTTCCTTGATATCTCCCGTCACAATATCAATTTTGCCGGAGAGATCATTCAGGGCCACGCTTCTGCGCGCCATATCCGCACTCTCCTCCTGAATCTCCAGTCCCGTCAGGTGACTGCAATGATACCTGGCCTCCATCAAAAGAGGAACGATCCCTGTCCCCGTCCCCAGATCCAGCAATCTGTCCTGCTCTTTTGCATTGGCAAATCCGGCGAGCAATACCGCGTCCATTCCAAAGCAAAACCGCTTCGGATCCTGAATGATCTGATACCCGTTCCTCTGCAGGTCGTCAATCCTCTCATTCTCCTTCAGGTCTATTGTTCTCACCGTTCTCCGATTTCCTTCCTGAGCGATTTCTCCTGTCACGTCTGTAATGCCTCTCCCCCTGATTCTCTGCAGACTCATCCTGGCCTCTCCGCCGGTTCTCCTGCCTATCCGGATTCAACGCATTCTGTTCTCTGCGGTCTCTGCGATTATTCTGTCTGCGGCCATTGCGCCCGCCCTGCTCTCTACGGTTCTCCTCGCGATTTGCACGTCCTTCGCGGTTCTCGCCCCGGTTCTCCTCACGATTTGTGCGTCCCTCACGGTTTCCGCCCCGGTTCTCCTCACGGTTTGCGCGTTCCTCCCGGTTCTCGCCCCGGTTCTCCTCGCGGTTTGCGCGTCCTTCGCGGTTCTCGCCACGTTTGCCGTCGCGATCCCTGCGTCCTTCGCCGCGTCTGCCGTCACGTTCTCTCCGTTCCTCGCGATTTCCCCGTTGCTCATCCTGCCTGCTGCCAAAGCGATCCCTGCCGCCATGGTCTTCTTCCATTTCCTTGATCTCTTCGATCTCCTCTTTTTCCAGGCGCTCTAATTCCGCTAATTCCTCCGGGGAAAGCTCCATTCGTTCTTTCTTGGTATGCTTCCGTTTGAAATGAAGCTGTCCGACCTCGTATTCCTTGATCTCCTTGGAATCGCCTTCCTCCACAACGACCTTCACCCGCTGTCTCAGCACATTGACACTGTGCACTTCACCCTTTGTTCCGTCCTCCGCTGTCACAGTGTCGCCTACATTGGGCAATCTGCGGTTCAATTCCTCATAGGTTTCCTCCTCATTCTTCAGACAGCACATCAGTCGTCCGCACACGCCGGAAATCTTCGTCGGATTCAGAGACAGATTCTGCTCCTTTGCCATTTTGATCGACACCGGAACAAAATCCGCGAGATAACTATGGCAACAGAGCGGTCTACCGCAAATGCCGATCCCGCCCAACAATTTTGTCTCATCTCTCACACCGATCTGCCTCAACTCAATACGCGTCCGGAAAACACTGGCAAGATCTTTGACCAGCTCGCGGAAGTCAATTCTTCCGTCTGCCGTAAAATAAAACAGAACCTTATTATTGTCGAACGTATACTCTGCGTCGATCAATTTCATCTCCAGACCATGCTCCCGTATTTTATCAAGACAGATCCGGAATGCCTCCTTCTCCTTCTGCCGGTTCGACCGCTCCTGTTCCGCATCCCTCTCGTTGGCAATACGGATCACCGGCTTCAAGGGCTGTACAACTTTGTCATCCGCTACCTCTCTGGGCTCAGCCATGACCGTTCCGTACTCGATGCCTCTTGCCGTCTCCACGATCACATGATCCCCGCGCTTTATATCAAACTGCAACGGATCAAAGAAATAAATCTTGCCCGCTGTCCGAAATCTTACACCGATCACTTTTGTCATAATCTATACACCTCACCATTACTACTGAAATATTTGAAAGCCCGCTGCTTTGCAGCTCTTTTTTCTCGTTAAAACATGCAGGAAAAACAAATGTCCGCTTCGCAGCCGCTTGTTTTTCTTTTGCATGCTATATTCTATCATAATTACTTCAAAAAAACCACTTCTAAATTATATCTTTTACCATGACACTCTAGCTTTTTACCAGGAAATAGAGTATAATGAACTTAGCAGGGGAAAAGGAGGTGTATTAGTTGCGTACAAACTCCAAAAATATGCCCAATCAACCTGACGAGCAAGCTACAGTAAATCCGTCAGAACAGGAAACAATACAGGAACAGGCCATCAACCAGCCCTATGACCGGAATGATCTCTACCTTTACACCTTGCGCAAAATGGCAGAAAGCAACATGGAGACCAATCTGACCAATCTGACAAGGCTGTTGAATCGGCGTGCTTTTTTTTATAAATCAGCAGAAATCATAAAGGAAAACCCGGATAAGCATTTTGCCATTATGATCATGGACATTTCCAATTTCAAAATGCTGAATGAATTCTGCAGCCACGAGACCGGCGATGAAATTCTGGTTTACATCGCCGATATTTTCCGTGATTACTGGAAACGAAGCTGTACGGTCGTCTCTCATTTCCGTGCAGATATTTTCGCCATGCTGACGCCCTTTGCGCAGAAGGAAGACCTGGTGGAGATCGCCATGGATATCCACTCACGGATCGATGCATTCAAGCTGCCTTACAAGGTTTTGGCATCCATTGGCATATGCATTGCAACGTCCCCGGAGATGTCTACCAGCAACATGTGTGATTATGCATCCATCGCCAAACAGACGATCAAGGGAAAATTTTACGCAAAATATGCTTTTTTTGACGACAAAATGTACCAACGGATGTTGTCGGAGAAGCAGATTGAAAACGACATTGTAAACGCCCTGGCATCCGGGCAGCTGCAGGCTTATATACAACCCAAGGTCGATATGCGTTCCCGCAGGATCCTGGGAGGAGAGGCACTGGTACGCTGGCTCCATCCCACGGAGGGGATCATCAGTCCCGACCGCTTTATTCCGGTTCTGGAGAAAAACGGGCTTATCATTGAAGTGGATTTTGTCATATGGACGCAGGTTTTTTCCTGGCTCCACGAACGCATGGTATCGGGCAAAAATGTGGTTCCGATCTCCATCAATATTTCCCGCATGCATGCACATGATACCACTTTTATGCAACGTCTGATCAGCCTGGCAGATGAATTTCACGTACCGCCTTCCCTGGTCATTCTGGAACTTACCGAGAGCTCCTTTCTGAACGATACAGACGGCATGTACGAGAGTATGCTGGAGTTGAAACAGTACGGTTTCACTTTATCCATGGATGATTTCGGAACCGGCTATTCCACCATGACCATGCTGAAAAATCTTCCGGTAAACGAAGTCAAGATCGACAGGGGCTTCATAGATGATATTGAAAATGAAAACGCATGTATCATTTTGGAAAATGTGATCCACATGCTGAAGGCACTGGACAAGACGATCATTATAGAAGGGGTGGAGCATCCCGCGCAGGAGGAATTCCTGCTGAAGCATAATTGTTTTTATGCGCAGGGCTTTATGTACTATAAGCCCATGCCTGTTTCAAATTTTGAAGCTCTTTTGGACGCTGCAGCAACATGATCGCCGGATTGCCGGTGCTCACACTGCTCACACTATTGGAAGAAGGTGAAAATCCATGTCGCCACATAATCTTACACCGGAAAACAAACTGACACGCATTACCGGGCTTCTGAGCCGGCATGATTTTCATCACATGGGCACTGAGATCATCCGCTCCAACCCGGATCATCAATTTGCCATATTGGTCATGGATATTGCCAATTTTAAATCCGTCAATGTCCTCTGCAGCCGCCAAAAAGGGGATGAGCTGCTGATCTATATTGCAGATTTTCTGCGGAATTACTGGAACGGCCTGGCTTTGGTCTCTCATTTCCGCGCAGATACTTTTGCCATGCTGATACCGTTCACAGACAAACAGGAATTGGCCGACCTGGCTTTGGCGATCCACGATCATATTGACGCTTTTGATCTGCCTTTTAAGATTTTGCCCTCGATCGGTATCTGTATCGCACCGTCACCGGACACACCGGCTAATAATATGTGCGACTATGCCACCATGGCAATGAAATCCATCAAGGGAAAGTTCTATGCAAAATATGCCTTTTTTGACGAAAGTATGTTTAACCAGCTCCTTGAGGAAAAACAGATTGAAAATGAGATCATCAACGGCATAAAAGCCAATCAGATCCAAGCTTACATTCAACCCAAGGTCGATATGCGCACCCGGGAGATCGTGGGCGGAGAAGCATTGGTACGCTGGCTCCATCCCACCGCCGGAGTCATCAGTCCGGGGCGTTTTATCCCGATCCTGGAGAAGAACGGACTTATCATTGAAGTGGATTTTGTGGTCTGGACGCAGGTTTTCTCTTGGATCAGCGACCGCCTGAAGGCCGGGAAACGTGTAGTTCCTATTTCCATCAATATTTCCCGGATGCATGCTTATGATCCCGTTTTCAAGGATCGTCTGATCCGGCTTTCCCGGGAATATGAAGTTCCGCCTTCACTTGTTATACTGGAGCTCACGGAGAGTGCTTTCCTGTCCAACACCTCCATTATGTATAAAAGAATGGTTGAACTGAGGGACTACGGTTTTTCTCTTTCCATGGATGATTTCGGAACCGGCTATTCCACCATGACCATGCTCAAGGATCAACCGGTGAATGAAGTGAAAATTGACAAAGGGTTTATCGATAATATTGAAGATACACATGCTCAGGTCATTTTGAACAATATCACGTCAATGCTGAAACAATTGAACAAAAAAATAATTGTGGAAGGGGTGGAGACCCCCTTCCAGCAGGATTTTCTGGTAGAACATGATTGTTATAACGCGCAGGGCTTTTTGTATCACAAACCTATGCCCGTTGCGGAATATGAAAAGCTTTTGGATTCCTGACCGCTCATCCGTTATCCTGGATCGTTAAGAGCAGCAGTTCCATCACCAATTCAAAGTTCACATTGGCATCCAGACGATGCTTTGCCGTGTCCAGTGCCTTTACGATATTCTCTATTCCTTCGTAACTGCTGCGCTGGGCACATTTGCGTATTGCGGTAAGTTCCTCCCGGAATACGAGATGGTTTACATCCTGTGTGGCCTTAAACAGCAACACATCCCGATACCAGATCGCCATGATATCAAAATAGTCATTGATCTCCAGCTTATACTCACTGATCTTCTTGATCGCCGCCATGATCTCATGAAGCTCCATATCCTTGATGTATTTCACCAGAGACAGCGCTTCATTCTTTACATTTTCAAACTCCTCGCTGGACGCCAGCGCTTTGGCCTTCCCCACATTTCCCCTTGCAAACGCCACGCAGACATCCGCTTTATAGTCAGGCACCTGCATCTGTTCCATGAGAAATCTACGCACTTTTTCATCGGGTACAGGCTTCATGTTCAACACCACACAACGGCTGATGATCGTGGGTAAAAGCGCGTTGAGATTAGCCGTTAGCAACAGGATCACTGCATACTCTGGCGGCTCCTCCAATGTTTTCAGCAAAGCATTCTGCGCCTGTGCGTTCATCTTCTCCGCCTCATTGATGATATAAATCTTGTAAGGACTGCTGTACGGCTTGATCGCAACATCGCCGTTCACCTGTTTGCGGATATCGTCCACACTTATCGTATTGGGTTTCTCATGTGTCAACTGTATGATATCCGGCTGGTTCTTCGACAGTACCTGCTTGCAGGAGTGACATTCCTGACAAGGCTCCGTACCGCCCTTTTCACACTGCAGCGCCATGGCAAACACTTTGGCAATATATTCCTTACCGGAAGATTTTTCCCCGTTAATGATGTAGGCATGAGAGACTTTATGGGAAGCCAACGCGTTCTGAAGATGTTCCTTGATCTGCTCCTGTCCAATGATATCCGAAAACTTTGCCATTTGTATCTTCCTCCATCAGGTAAAAATATCCAAAAGCAATCCTCTGATCTCCCCGATCTTACCAAGGATCGCAAGATTATCCTTCTCGTCCTTCATCAATTCCTGCGCTAACTGATCCAGATTCTCATCCACCAGCCGAATGATGCCATACACTCTATGCCGCCCCCTTCTGTCCAGAAAATTCTCTCTGGAAAAAGAATGCGAGTGAGTGACGATCTCATTCAGGAAGTCCTTGACCAGACCTCTGTAATGCCTCATATCTTTCACATCACGCTTTTTGGCAAGCCTCTCTCCCTGCATGGTGATCTCCTCCATCAGAGAATTCAGCTTGTTCTGCAGCTCTGCTTCCTCAATATTGCTGGCAAGCATGAACTTAAATGTTCCGTCTGCAGATGCCGTATTCTGTGTCTGCTCTACCGGAAGCGCCTGCTGTATCTGATTTACTCTGATCTCCACACATACACCCCCATTCTCTCCGGTGCTCTATGCATGCCTCTCTATTTATTTCGGTTGATCGCCGGAAAATATATAGTCCGAAATCTCCGCCAGGCACTGTTTTAAGTTGTCATTCTGAAACCGCCTATGTATTCCCGCGTCAATTATTTTATCCTCTGCAAAATCTTCGCTGTCCGCCAGAAAGCGTCTGCACATTTCCTGGTACTTGGGATGCTCCTGCTTCCTCTCCCGGTTCAATGCTCTCTGCAACCGCACCCCGTCATCCAATTCGATCAGGATGGGAGCAACCCGGTCTGCCCCGAAGTATTGCTTTATGCTGGCATATCCTTCCAGCGTTCCTATCAGAATATAATTCTGTTTCTCTTCTATCGCAATCTGTCCGTCATCCACCATAAAATATCGCCAGATCCCATGAAAGGTCTGGTATTCCCTGTGCTCGATCACTTTTCCCTGTGCGAGAAGCCGCTGAAAATCTTCCTCCTGCACAAAATGATATTCTCTGCCTTCTCTCTCCCCGACACGGATCGGTCTGGTCGTATACGGTACAATTGCTTTCAGATCCTCTGTATCTGACTCCCGCAGCAGTTCTCTATATATGGTATCTTTACCGGACGAGCTCTTTCCCATCACATAAAAAATTTTTCCCATAGCTTTAGTATTCCAGTACCTTGATAAAGTCCTCTCCTTCTTTTTTTACAAGTCCCTGCAGATTCAGGTTCTGCTCCTGATAGGACCGGATCCGATCATACAGTTCTTCCGTCAGGATCTCACCCGGTACAAGTATTGGCGTTCCCGGCGGATATAAGTTTATAAACTCACCCACCGCACAGCCGACCGCCTCAGAAAAATGTTTTAAATTCCACTCACTGTCCCATGCCTCGCAGAACGGAACTCTTATCTCTCCCTGTTTCACGGCAAGGCTCTTTTCCGTCCGCTGCTGTGAGACCGCGATCTGACATTGTCCCGATCGGAAACACGACTCATTGAGCAGCGCATCTATCTCAAGTAATGCCTGAGTCATTCGTTCATACGCTTCTGCACCATCCGCCACAGTAAACATGGCCAGGCAGTATTTTCCCGCCGCCATTTCACATTGCAGATGATATTTTTCCCGCAATGTATCATAAAGCCATTGACCTCTCATACCAGTCTTTGTGCCAATGATAAGTTTTCCGATATCCTGCACTCCGGATACAATATCGTCAGCCGACGGGAAACACAGCTCCCGGCAAGCTTTTAAATCCTCAAGCATTTGCATATATTGCCTGCGAAACACAGCAAAAGCATCCGCTGCATTTTTTTTCAGGAACTCCATGGCATCGCAGATGCTGGCCATCAAAACATAGGAGGGGCTGCTGGTCTGGTAGATCCGCAGGAATCGCTTCACCCTTTCTCTGTCGACCCGCTTGCCGTTTATATGTAAGAGCGCAGTCTGCGTCATGGCCGGAAGCGTCTTGTGCACGCTGTGTATCACGATATCTGCACCGGCGGTACAGCTGCTTTCAGCAAAGCCTTCCGCAAAACCCAAATGCGCGCCATGCGCCTCATCCACGATCAGCGGGATCCCTTTTGCATGAACGCTCTCTGCAATTTCTTTTACATTTGCGATGCGCCCTTCATAAGTCGGCGTAACGATCAGAACCGCCTCTATGTCAGGCTCGCTATCCAGGGCCGCCCGCACTGCTTCCGGCGTGACAGCCTCACCAAATCCAAACATTTCATTTACAGCAGGATAAAGATAACTCAATCTCAGATGTCGCAAATACGCCGCATGATACACTGACTTATGACTATTGCGCACGATCAGCAGGTGGCCTTTTTCGGACACCACTGCACTGATCGCACTTAAGATTCCGGCGGTACTGCCGTTTACGAGAAAAAATGTTTCCTCTGAACAATAAAGCGCATTAGCCGTTTCTTGCGCTGCGCGCAGAACTCCCGCCGCTTCATGAAGATTATCAAATCCATCGATTTCCGTAATATCTGCCTTCAGGATCTGTTCCGGCAAACTCCCGCATTTTTTTCTTTTGTGACCGGGCATATGATATGGATAATAGTCGGAATTCCCATACTGCTCCAGCTTATCATACAGGGGCATGTGCGTCTGCCCGTTCTGCTCCCTCCATGCCTGCTCCCGCTTCATCCGTTCTGTCCTCTTTCTTTGCTCCATGCCCTTTGTGAATATGAAAAGTTTCCATCAGAGAACACCATTTATCTGCAAACGTAACGATCCACGCTTCTCTGCAAGTCGGCGGCACAACAGTAAGCGGCCACATATGCTTTTTAATGATCTCTCTCTCGCGCGGCGTCAGGTCATATTCTGCACTGGCATTCTGCAACGCAATACCCGGATGATAAAACCCATGCAGTTTGCTCGGTGAAATATGATCTTTATCATGCCAATCATACAGGAAATAATCGTGAAGCAACGCTCCCCGGATCAACTCCCTTTCACTGCATGAAATATGCAGTTTGTCCCGAATGATCAGACTGTATTTCGCCACATTCCGGCAATGAGCATTTACTGTCATATTGCCGTGCTGAATATGGCTTTTGGTCATTTGAAAATTATCTGAGATCAGAATATCCGGCGCTGCATTCTTTATTCGATTATGCAATCCCCGATGTCTGTCCAGCTTTGCTCCCCATCGCAACGCTTCTTTTTCGCTTCGAAGTCTGTAGGGCCGCCTTCCCTTTTTCTTATCCATCCCATAACCTTCTTATCTGGTTCTTTGATCTTGAGAACTTATGTCGTTCTGAACACTTAGGTCGCTTCGACCTCTAAATTCACGGTGTTTCTGTCCCTCCGGCGCCATCATTCTCTCCGCCATCGTTACCTTCATCCGTACTCGTATCTGTACTGCCGGTGTCTTCGCTGCCCGCATCGGTACTTCCGGCTTCTTCGCCATCTGTACTGCCGGTACCTTCATTGCCGGTATCGGTGCTTCCGCTATCTTCTCCGCTATCTGTACTGCCGGCATCACTGCTCTCCGCATCCCCATTACCCGCTCCGGTGCTTTCCGTATCCGAAGTACCTGCTTCCGTTCCGCCTGCGCTTTCATTATCCGTGCTATCGTCTTCATCGTCATCATCTTCGTCATCTTCGTCTTCGCTGCCGCTATTTTCAACAATGACAACCGAAGATGGCTGAGATGATGTTGTACCTTCCAGTTCCACTACCCCCACTGTAGCCGCTGACGACGCTGCCAGTAACGCTGAATGCTCTCCTGACAATACCCCATCCGGATAGTAATAACAAATGATCGGAAAACCGGTTGTCATATAAGGGTAAATCTCCGCAGCCTTGCCCAAAGGCAGATTAATACACCCGTGTGAGCCGCTGTTCTTGTAGATGTCGCCGCCGAACACACTTCTCCATGTGGCATCATGCATTCCGACATTTCCGTTAAACGGCATCCAATAATGAACAAACGACGCATAATTCGCACCTCTCAAGGTTGCATTCCTTGTTTTGTAAGTAAGTCCAAATACACCCTGCGGCGTCTTATTCCCATTGCTCATATTTCCGGAAACAAAGTCTGTTTCCAACACGATCTTACCTTTTTCATATAAATATAGGTGCTGGAACGTCATATCCGCCTCGACATAGGAATCTCCAATGTCATTTTTCCCCTTTGCCGGCGCTTTACTGGTATAAACAGGCTCTCTGTCGCAAACACTTCCGGATCTGATCAGTTCGATCAACGCAGCTGTTTCCGCCTCTCTGTCTGTCAACCAGCCAAACGCACCACCCGGCAGATCCAGATCATATCCTAACGTGGTATGAAAAGTCCGGTTTTTCCGATAAGTGTCATTTGCCTTTGCGTTTTCCGCGACAAAATTGGCGACCTTTTCCTCATCCAGCTTAGCCGTACCCTTTTCAATTGAGATCCAATCCTTTAACTGTTCGCCTGCCAATACGACTTTCGTTCCATTCCAATCATAAGTGATCTTTGTACCCAGCCACTTATTTGCTTCTTCCTGCTTTTTTTGCAGCGACGGATCATCCGAAGTGATATCCGCATGGATATAGCAATCCTCTTCGATCAGATCCACTGTATTCTGCACGTTGGAAAGCGCGTCAAATACTACCCCTTCCACTTTCTTCATATCCAACGTAGTACCCGCCGTCTCCGGAGCGATCACAAACTGCTTCTCGGCATCTGAGTACCCCTGCAAATAAGCATTGATCGGCGCAACCATATTACTCTTTTGGAAAGCCTGCGCATCCCTCAAAATCTGTTCCACCCTATCCTGATTCCAGGAAATCGCACCCTGTAAAGTATATTGTCTTCGTGAATTCCACAAAACACTCGGCCACGCCCACTTATTCTGACTTTTAAGCAGCACTGCAACATCTGCCTCTTTTACAGAATTCACATATTCTATATCTTTGCCCGATATGGTCAGCAGTTGGTCGGTATCCATTGTCTGCGAATTTCGCCCGATGACCTTAAGCTGATAATCATCAGAAAACAGCCGAAGTCCTGTCATAACGGTATCAACATCCGCATTTTTACAATTAATCCCGTTTACCAGCGTCCCCGGGAAAAAATGCGAATCATAATAGTATGCAATTAAAACATACACTGCAGTCAGGACAATAACACTGAACAATACAGCGCCTATAGCAACTTTGTGCTTTCTACTCCCACTTTCGTTCCTGCTATATTTACTTTTCTCTACGTCCGCCATCTCTATCCTCTTTTCTCTATTCATAACGATTATAACACGAAAAAAACAAAAAAAATAGCACAAAGGGCCACTTTTTGGCCTTTGCACTAATTTTCCAATAAAATGTCGCGCAAACCGCTCTTACCCTTTTGCGAAGAATTATATGATATCGCCAGACTCATTTTCCTATTGACTCACTTTCCTATTTATATATCTTATTTTGATGCATGTCAAGAACCTTTTTATGTTCCGCAAAACCGCAAAACCGTTATAAACAAGTTCACATTCCCGAAACCGGTTCAGTTAAAAATAAAGCCTCTGTTTTCACAAAACAGAGACTTAATTTTAGTGAAGCATGGGGGATTCGAACCCCCGACAACCTGATTAAAAGTCAGGTGCTCTACCGACTGAGCTAATGCTCCATATGAACTAATGCTCCATATAAGATAAGGCTTACTATTCTTCCGGAATATCACACTCCGCTTTGAATAATTTTATATACAGCAAATGCCCAGAACCGGAATCGAACCAGTGACACGAGGATTTTCAGTCCTCTGCTCTACCAACTGAGCTATCTGGGCATTAGACCTTGCGGTCCGAGTAGCGGGGACAGGATTTGAACCTGTGACCTTCGGGTTATGAGCCCGACGAGCTTCCAGACTGCTCCACCCCGCGTTATGAAATTTTATACAAAAATGCAAAAACATTTTTGAATGGATGGAGGTGGATTCGAACCACCGAAGCAATTTGCAGCAGATTTACAGTCTGTCCCCTTTGGCCACTCGGGAATCCATCCATA
>CADBNO010000065.1 GCA_902796105.1 uncultured Lachnospiraceae bacterium
AGGATCTCCACAAGATCGTCCTCTTTGCGCTGGGTAGTGATGGCACTGCTGCCGGGCTTCCGGCGATCCAGATAAACCTGAATGTCTTCCTCGCATAAGGGCAGCCCTGCGGGACAGCCGTCTACGACAACGCCGAGCGCTTTGCCGTGGGATTCCCCCCAGGTGGTGATCTTGAAAATTGTGCCGAATGTAGAACCTGCCATGATGTTTTCCTCCCTGTAATTGCTGTGATCCTTGTGTCTTATACATTTTTTCCAGAATATCATATAGTCTGGCAATAACATTAGGAACTGTAACAAAATAAGCCCGACTTATTTTGTTACTTAGTTCCGTAAAAATCATGTACTTTATGATTTTTCGTGAACTGTCATTTCATGACAGTTTCTTATGGTCTAGCAGAACCATATAGGCCAGCATGATCATATACGTCAGCTGATCATATAGGCTGGCATGATCATATGCGATAGCTGATCATATAGGCTGGCATGATCATATATGATAGTACAAATCATATATGGTGCCATATACGCAAATCAAGTATATATGGAAAAACAAAAAAAGGCAAGATGTGAAGTGAAGTATGGTTTACTTATGGAAAATAAAATTGTATAATCAAAAAGATGAGTTGGAAAAACGGATAGGACATGCGGTATGAATTTCTGGTTGGCTTTATTCATAATTGCGATCATCGTATGGGTTGCATTGTGTGGCATCATGGTACCGGTTTATTTGATCAGAAGGAAGAGAAATCCCGATGATGAAACAAATACTTTGAAGGCGCTGATGTTGAAATCATTTTTGGCAAGCATAATTTTTGAGGTTATTTTTTATAGCGGCCTGATCTTGATGTGGTTAGACGAAATACTTTGATGCTTGTTAGGACGAAAGATGTAGAGTTCACAGTTTTAAGCCGACATTTTATCTGTCTTTTCTATGGCTTGTGCTTGTAAAGTAGGCCTAAATTACTGCAGACAAGATTTTCGTCTTAAAAAAATTCTGGTTTTGCAAGAAAAAGATATGAAAATTCAGCCTAAAAACGCATAAAAAGCAAAATCATCCTATTTAGCACGTTCAGCTTTGACTAAAATGGGAATAAAATCGGCCGAAAATAAGGATTTTATTAAAATCGGCTGAATGAACTGAAAGAATAGCTGAAAAAATATAACAGAAATATAACAGAATGAAAGAATATAACAGAAAAGGAAATCGGGAAAACACATGGGAGAAAACAAAGAGTTAGAGCAAGGGATAAAGGCACGTTATCGTGTCCTGAAAACGGAAGGGCGCGCGAAACGGGCGGAATTTGAGACGGTGCATGGCACGATCCAGACTCCGGTATTTATGAATGTGGGAACTGTTGCGGCAATCAAGGGGGCAGTATCCACGGAGGATCTGGAACGGTTGAAGACGCAGGTGGAGCTGTCGAACACCTATCATCTGCATGTGAGACCGGGGGATCATGTGATCCGGCAACTGGGAGGCCTGCACAAATTCATGTCCTGGGCCAAGCCGATCCTCACGGATTCCGGCGGATTTCAGGTGTTTTCCCTGGCGGGACTCAGAAAGATCAAAGAAGAAGGAGTTTATTTTAACTCCCATATTGACGGCAGAAAGATTTTCATGGGACCGGAGGAGAGCATGCAGATCCAATCGAACCTCGGTTCTACGATCGCCATGGCGTTTGACGAATGTGCACCCAGCAAGGCGGATCGGAAGTATGTGCAGAATTCGGTGGAGCGCACAACCCGGTGGCTGGAGCGGTGCCGGGTGGAAATGAACCGGCTGAATGGTCTGGAAGATACGGTCAATCCGAAGCAGCTGCTCTTTGGGATCAATCAGGGAGCTGTGTTTGATGATATCCGCATTGAGCATGCGAAACAGATCGCAGAGATGGAGTTGGACGGATACGCTGTCGGCGGACTTGCGGTAGGGGAAAGCCATGAGGAAATGTATCATATTCTGGATGTGACGGTGCCTTTTCTTCCGAAGGATAAGCCCACATACCTGATGGGGGTCGGGACACCTGCCAATATTCTGGAGGCAGTGGAGCGCGGTGTGGACTTTTTTGACTGTGTGTATCCTACCAGAAATGGTCGGCATGGTCACCTTTATACGAATCATGGTAAGATCAATCTGTTTAACGCCAGGTATGAGCTGGATGCGAGACCGATTGAAGAAGGCTGCGGTTGCCCGACCTGCAGGCGTTATTCCAGAGCTTATATCCGGCATCTGCTGAAAGCCAAAGAGATGCTGGGGCTCAGGCTGTGCGTGATGCATAATCTGTATTTTTACAATACCATGATGGAAGAGATCCGGGATGCTTTGGATGCCGGGGATTTTGCCGGATATAAAAAGCGAAAGCTGGAAAATATGGCGCGATCCATCGAATGAAGACATCTTTGCGGATGTGGATAAGAATCCGGGCGATATTTGATGCGGAATCTGGCGGAACCATGATTGACAAAAAACGATTTCCGTATTATGATGTCATTTGTGGTGCTTGAAAGCAGGACATGAAGAACAGAGTACTTAGAGTGCTTGTCAGAATGGAGGAAATATGAATATTTTATTGACGGAAATGACGGAAGCGGAAGCGGCTGCGGCAGGAAACTCTTTTGGAATGGGTATGATGATCATCATCTATGTGGTGCTGTTTGGCGCGCTGTACTTTTTCATGATGCGTCCGCAGAAGAAGGAGCAGAAGCGTGTGGCAGAGATGATCGCGAATCTGGAGTTGGGCGATTGCATCCTTACCACATCCGGATTTTACGGAATCGTGATCGATATCAGTGATGACACTGTGATCGTAGAGTTCGGTAATAACAAAAACTGTCGTATCCCGATGGATAAGTCAGCGATCAGCAAGGTGGAAAAGCCGGAGAATAATTAAATTCCGCAGAATGACGCCTGATCATGAATGAGATAGAGTGCGTCGGGTAAAAACGCGTAACAAAGGAAAGAAATGTAAGTCAAAAAGCAGTTTATGGGGATACATCCATGAAACTGCTTTTCTTTTTGGGGCAGAATTGCGCTGGTAACGGTGATTTGTGGTTGAAATTTGACAAAGTATCGGTTATTATAGTATGAAGTGGGTTTTATATGAATGATTTATTGCACTACTGTGCGAAAGAAAACTGACGATAACGCGATAAATAGAAGAAAAGAATGCATAGACAAGACAGGAGGCAGACGGATGGAATTAAAGATTACCTGCATCCCCGGCGATGGGATCGGTCCGGAGATCGTGACAGAGGCAAAAAAAGTGTTGAACAGGGTGGCAGAGGTTTATGGCCACAAGATGAATTTTACGGATATTCTGATGGGAGGTGCATCTATTGACGTACACGGTGTACCTTTGACAGAGGACGCGATCGCAACGGCCAAAGCTGCTGACGCGGTGCTGATGGGATCCATCGGAGGAAATACGACGACATCTCCCTGGTACAAGTTGCCGCCCAATTTAAGACCGGAAGCGGGGCTCCTGGCCATCAGAAAGGCGCTGAATCTGTTTGCCAATCTGCGTCCGGCGGTACTGTATGATGAACTGGCGGGGGCTTGTCCGTTAAAAGAGGAGATCAGCAAGGCCGGATTTGACATGATGATCATGCGCGAACTCACCGGCGGACTGTATTTCGGAGAGCGCAAGACTGTCGAGGAAAACGGGGTGCTGAAAGCTATCGATACCCTGACCTATGATGAAAATGAAATTCGCAGGATTGCCATTAAAGGCTTTGATATTGCCATGAAGCGCCGCAAGAAGATTACCAGTGTGGACAAGGCGAATGTGTTGGATTCCTCCAGACTTTGGAGAAAGGTTGTGGAGGAGGTCGCAAAGGATTATCCCGAGGTGACGCTGGAGCATATGCTGGTGGACAACTGTGCCATGCAGCTGGTGAAGGATCCTGCACAGTTTGACGTGATCCTGACGGAGAATATGTTTGGAGATATCCTTTCCGACGAGGCAAGTATGGTGACCGGCTCCATCGGAATGTTGGCAAGCGCCAGCCTGAATGACAGCAAGTTTGGTCTGTATGAGCCCAGCCACGGTTCCGCGCCGGACATTGCGGGGCAGGATATCGCCAATCCTATTGCGACAGTGCTCAGTGCATCCATGATGCTGCGTTACAGCTTTGATCTGGACAAAGAGGCAGATGCCATTGACGCGGCAGTGAAGCAGGTGCTGAAGGACGGCTACCGCACCGGAGACATTATGTCTGAGGGATGTACCAAAGTTGGCTGCTCCAAGATGGGAGATCTGCTGGCGGAGCGTATCCGGTAATATCATGGCGGATGAAACGTCCGGATCAGGTAATGAGACCGGATCAGATAACAGAGTCCAATGAAATATTTTAATTCAGATAAACAGATAGTTTATTGAGAAAGAAAATTTTATGAAAAAGAAAGTTTTGTTAGTAGCTTTGACCTGTATGACAATCGGTCTGGCTGCATGTGGTGGAGAAGATAAAAAGGAGAGCAATATCCGGATCGAATCAATTCCGTCCACATCTGTAGAGCAGACAAAAGAGACGACGGAAGAAAGTGGAACCGAGGAAGGAAAGCCGGAGGAGAGCAAGGCGGAAGAAAGCAAGAGCCAGGAGCAGGCGGGTGCTGCAGACGCCATCACTCAGGATCAGGCACTTTCGGCCATTCAAAATTATTGCATCAGCAGTAATCCTGATCTGAAAGACAAGATCGGCTCTGACGATTACACAATCTATTGGGATGTCACCACGAATGAATCAAACGAGATAGTTGTTCTGTACAGATCCTATACCGCTGCGGAAATTCGTTATTATATTGATCCTGCCACCGGAGAGACATACGTTACCGAGCGGGTTCCGGGGATCATAGAGGAGGAGCAGCGCACAGAAGAAAGCTTTAATGTAAAAGATTATATGAACTGACAAAATATTTTGAAGAAAGAAGGATACGAGTATGAGAAGTGATTCCGTAAAAGTTGGTAACGCGCAGGCGCCTCATCGCAGCCTGTTCAATGCTCTTGGATTTACCGAGGAGGAGCGCAGACGCCCCATGATCGGTATCGTGAGTTCCTATAACGAGATCGTGCCCGGACATATGAATCTGGACAAGATCGTGGAGGCTGTCAAGATGGGGGTTGCCATGGCGGGCGGTATGCCGGTGGTATTCCCTGCGATCGCGGTGTGTGATGGTATTGCCATGGGCCATATCGGTATGAAATATTCTCTGGTGACCAGAGATCTGATCGCGGACAGCACAGAGTGTATGGCGCTTGCACATGGTTTTGACGGATTGGTGTGCGTGCCGAACTGTGATAAGAATGTGCCCGGTCTTTTGATGGCTGCGGCGAGACTGAATATTCCGACGGTATTCGTGTCCGGCGGTCCGATGCTGGCGGGACATGTAAAGGGGCAGAAGAGAAGCCTTTCCTCCATGTTTGAGGCCGTGGGCAGCGTGGCTGCCGGCACCATGACCCAGGAGGATCTGTGCGAGTTTGAGGAGAAGGTATGCCCGACCTGCGGTTCCTGCTCCGGTATGTATACCGCAAATTCCATGAACTGCCTGACTGAGGCGATCGGTATGGGCTTAAAAGGAAACGGTACGATCCCGGCGGTTTATTCCGAGCGTATCCGTCTGGCGAAGCATGCCGGCATGAAGATCATGGAACTGGTGGAGAAGGACATCAAGCCCCGTGATATCATGACGGAAAAGGCATTTATGAATGCGCTGACTGTGGATATGGCTCTTGGCTGTTCCACGAACTCCATGTTGCATCTGCCCGCGATCGCAAGAGAGGCGGGCGTGGATCTGAATCTTGACATTGCCAATGAGCTTTCTGCGAAGACACCGAATCTGTGCCATCTGGCACCGGCAGGTCCCACCTACATGGCGGATCTGAACGAGGCTGGCGGCGTGTATGCAGTGATGAATGAACTGACCAAGAAGGATCTGTTGAACCTTGACTGCATGACGGTCAACGGAACAACGATTGGTGAAAATATCAAGAATTGCGTAAATAAGAATCCCGAGGTCATCAGACCGATCGAGAATCCTTATTCTCCGACAGGCGGTATCGCTGTTTTAAAGGGAAATCTTGCACCGGACAGCGGCGTGGTGAAGCGTTCTGCGGTTGTACCTGAGATGATGGTGCATGAAGGTCCTGCAAGAGTATTTGACTGTGAGGAGGATGCGATCGCAGCCATCAAGGGCGGCAAGATCGTAGCCGGAGATGTGGTTGTGATCCGCTATGAGGGTCCTAAGGGCGGTCCTGGCATGAGAGAGATGCTGAATCCCACCTCTGCGATCGCCGGTATGGGACTTGGCTCCTCTGTGGCATTGATCACGGACGGCAGATTCTCCGGCGCATCCCGTGGTGCGTCCATCGGACATGTATCTCCGGAGGCTGCTGTAGGCGGACCGATCGCACTGGTGGAGGAAGGCGATATCATCAGCATTGATATTCCTGCAAATAAGCTGGAAGTAAAGGTTTCGGATGAAGTACTGGCTGAGCGTCGCGCAAAGTGGCAGCCCAGAGAGCCCAAGGTGACAACAGGGTATCTGTCCAGATACAGAGAGCTTGTCACAAGCGGCAACAGAGGCGCGGTTCTGGAAGTGCCGAAGAAATGATCACGTTGCCGCTCGCGGCAACAGAGGCGCAGTTCTGGAAGTGCCGAAGAAATAATTGCAAATTTAATTTATTTACAGGGAGGAAATCCAATGGTTCTCAACGGTTCTGAAATCGTGGTGGAATGTCTGAAAGAACAGGGCGTAGACACTGTTTTCGGATATCCCGGCGGTGCTATTTTGAATATTTATGATGCACTTTATAAGCATAGTGCTGAGATCCGTCATGTGTTGACTTCTCATGAGCAGGGCGCAGCGCATGCGGCGGACGGCTATGCGCGTGCAACCGGCAAGGTGGGCGTCTGTATGGCGACCAGCGGTCCCGGCGCCACCAATCTGGTGACCGGTATCGCGACAGCCTATATGGATTCCGTGCCCATGGTTGCCATCACGGCAAATGTAACGCTGCCTTTGCTTGGCAAGGACAGCTTTCAGGAGGTGGATATCGCCGGCGTGACTATGCCGATTACCAAGCATGGCTACATTGTGAAAAATGTGGAGCAGTTGGCCGACACTTTGCGCAAAGCGTTTGAAATTGCGCAGAGCGGACGCCCTGGACCTGTGCTGGTGGATATCACCAAGGATGTTACAGGAGCAAGCTGCGAGTTTACGCCCATGCCCCAAAAGCCCGCGGAGCGGAAGACCTCTTATCAGGAAGCAGATTTAAAACAGGTGCTGGAGTACATTAAGCAATCCGAGAAGCCTTTCATTTATCTGGGCGGCGGTGCCGTGATCTCTGAGGCATCCGCTGAAGTAGCCGAGTTTGCAGAATTGATTGATGCACCGGTATGCGATACTTTGATGGGCAAGGGCGCGTTCGACGGAACAAGCCCGCGTTATACCGGAATGATCGGTATGCATGGTACCAAAGCGTCCAATCTGGGCGTGAGCCAATGTGATCTGCTGATCGCACTGGGGGCGCGTTTCTCGGACCGCGTGATCGGTAATCCGAAACGCTTTGCGGAAGATGCAAAGATCGTGCATATTGATATCGATCCGGCGGAGATCAACAAAAATATCCGCGTGGATGCATCGCTCACAGGCGACCTGAAAGCGGTATTGACCGCGCTGAATTCGGCAATCAAAGCACAGGGCAGGAAGGATCACAGCGCATGGATGAAGACAGTGGCGGAGCTGAAAGAAAAGTATCCCTTAAAATATGACAACACACAGCTTTCCTGTCCGTATATCATCGAGGAGCTGGATCGGATCACCAAAGGGCAGGCCATCATTTCCACCGATGTGGGGCAGCATCAGATGTGGGCGGCACAGTATTACAAATACACGAAGCCCCGCACCTTCCTATCCTCCGGCGGACTCGGCACTATGGGCTACGGACTTGGTGCCTGTATCGGTGCGCAGGTGGGACAGCCGGATAAGATCTGTGTGAACATTGCAGGTGACGGATGTTTCCGTATGAACATGAACGAACTTGCTACCGCGAGCCGTTATAACATTCCCATCATTCAGATCGTGATCAACAATCATGTGCTGGGTATGGTGCGTCAGTGGCAGACCCTGTTTTACGGCAAACGCTATTCCCAGACTGTACTGAACGACAAGGTGGATTTCTGTAAGGTTGCCGAAGGCCTTGGCTGTGAGGCCATCCGCGTGACCGCGAAAGAAGAGGTTGCGCCGGCTATCGAGAAAGCGATTGCGTTGAAGGCACCTGTTTTGATTGAATGTGTGATCCCTGAAGATGACAAGGTATTTCCGATGGTTCCGGCGGGAGCGCCTATTGCAGACGCTTTTGACGGAGATGATCTGGCCCGGAAAGAGTCATAATGATTTAGAAACAATCGGATGAAGAAGATATGAAGACACTATGGACAAGGCTTTTAGCTGTTCTGGCTGTTTCGGCGCTAACCGTGATCGTAGGCATTGCGGCACTTACGCGATACTATCAAAACAGCTTCGGCGTGAACACCTGGATCAACGGAATTTATGCTACAGGGAAAACATTTCCGGATATGAAGACTTCTCTGTTGAAGCAATCCGAAATACCGGAGAGTATCGCGATTGTGGCATATGACCGCGTTGGTCAAAAAGCGGAATCGAAGACATACATCCTTCCGCTGGACGAGATTGAGTTTTCTTTTGACTATGATCCGTCTTTGCGGAATTGTTATGCGGAACAGAAGAAAATTTCGTTTTCCGAGCGTATGAAAACACCGCTTGTATATGATTTACAGCCGGAAAGACAATTCAATGAGGAATTGCTGCTGCAATGGTGGGAGAAACATATGCCCGATACACGGGCGGAAGCAGACTACAGGGTTGTTTATTCCGATGAGTCGGGCTATGAGATCTATGATACCACCAGTCATCGTTTGAATGAGGACATGGCATTGCAGCTGGTGCGGAATGCGTTGACGACAGGAGAGTCGTCGAGTGTAGACTTGACCAGTGCAGAGTGCTATTATAATGAGCCACTTACCGGGGCGCAAAAAGAACAGAAACAGCTTTGGACGAAGCTGAAACTGTATCAGAGCAATGGCCCGGTATACGATTTTGACGATGAAAAGAGAGAACTGACTCATGCGGAGATGGCATCCTTTTTACAAAAAGATGCTGCTACACAGATGCCGCTTATTGACGAGTACGGCGCATTTTTGATCGATGAGGACAAACTGTCCGAGTGGTTAAAAAATCTTGCTGATGTTTATGACACCTATGACCGGGAGTGGAGTTTTGAGGCCACGTCCGGCAAGACAGTCATTATTCAGGGCGGAACGTACGGAACGACCATGGATCAAAAGAAGGAGCTTGCGTGGTTAAAGCAGTATTTTCATTCCCTTTCTGCCCTGCGGACAATGGACGGGGTGTTGCTATCGGAAGAAAGCGCTCCCGGCAGACTCCGCACAGCGGAATATTCACGGGATGCATTTACCCACAGCGGTACTACGATCGGGGATACCTATATTGAAGTTGATATGGGACTCCAGAAACTGTACTATTATGAAGACGGAGAACTGAAGCTGGAGACGGATACCGTTACCGGCAATATGCGTCGTAAGTATGATACCCCGGAAGGCTTGAATTTTGTATATAACAAGCAGAAAAACCGGGTTTTGCGGGGACAGGGATACACATCACGGGTAAAATTCTGGATGCCGGTAAAAGGCGCTGTGGGTATACATGATGCGACCTGGCGGGACGAGTTCGGTGGCGATATTTATCTCACAAACGGGTCTCACGGCTGTATCAACATTCCGGTGGAAAAAGCGGAAGAGTTGTATGATATGGTGGAGATCGGTACACCGGTTGTGATGTTTTACGGCTTGGACAACAATTGACAAACAGTTGACAAATGCCGAAAGAAAGTATATTCTAATAAGGATTTTTATAACATTTAAAAGGTGAAATCAAGAAACCGAGGAGGAAATAAAAATGTCAAGAGTTTACAATTTTTCTGCAGGTCCTGCGGTATTGCCTGAGGAAGTTCTGCGGGAAGCAGCCGATGAAATGCTTGATTACAAGGGATCCGGCATGTCTGTCATGGAGATGAGCCATCGCCCCAAGACCTACGACAACATCATCAAGGAAGCGGAAGCTGATCTGCGTGATCTGATGAATATCCCTGATAACTACAAGGTATTGTTTTTGCAGGGTGGTGCCAGCCAGCAGTTTGCAATGATCCCTATGAACCTGATGAAAAATAAGGTTGCTGACTACATTGTGACCGGTCAGTGGGCAAAGAAGGCTTATCAGGAGGCTCAGCTTTATGGTAAAGCCAATAAGATTGCAAGCTCTGAGGATAAGACATTCTCCTATATCCCGGATTGTTCCGATCTGCCGATCAGCGAGGATGCTGACTATGTATATATTTGTGAGAATAATACGATTTATGGTACCAAATTTAAGACACTTCCGAACACAAAGGGAAAGACTCTGGTTGCCGACGTATCCAGCTGTTTCCTTTCGGAGCCGGTAGACGTGACGAAGTACGGTGTGATCTACGGCGGCGTGCAGAAGAATGTAGGACCTGCCGGCGTGGTCATCGTGATCATCCGCGAGGATCTGATCACGGAAGATGTGCTTCCCGGCACACCGACCATGCTGCGTTACAAGATCCATGCCGACAATGACTCTCTGTACAATACCCCGCCCGCATATGGTATTTATATCTGCGGCAAGGTGTTCAAGTGGATCAAGAAGATGGGTGGTCTGCAGGCTATGAAAGAGCACAATGAGAAGAAGGCGAAGATTCTGTACGATTTCCTGGATGAGAGCAAGCTCTTTAAGGGAACCGTTCGCAAGGAGGATCGTTCCCTGATGAATGTACCTTTCGTAACCGGCAATGAAGAGCTGGATGCAAAGTTTGTAAAAGAGGCAACTGCAGCCGGATTCGTAAACCTGAAGGGGCACAGAACCGTTGGCGGTATGCGTGCAAGCATCTACAACGCTATGCCGATCGAAGGCGTGGAGAAGCTGGTTGAGTTCATGAAGAAGTTTGAGGCAGAGAACGCATAAGAAACACCTGATCCGGTATGGACATATGCGTTTTCCGATGATAAGAAAAGAAGAGGAGATGTAGAAATGTTTCAGTTAAACTGCTTAAATCCGATTTCTCAGATCGGATTAAAGAATCTGTCTGCAGACTATAAGATCACAGACAATGTGAACGATGCCGAAGGTATTTTGGTAAGAAGCGCTGCCATGCATGACATGGAGCTTTCCGACAAGCTATTGGCAGTAGCCAGAGCCGGTGCCGGTACCAACAATATTCCGTTGGATAAATGTGCAGAGAAGGGGATTGTCGTATTCAATACTCCCGGTGCAAACGCAAACGGCGTAAAAGAGCTTGTTCTTGCAGGGTTGTTGTTGGCGTCCAGAGACGTGGTAGGCGGCATTGAGTGGGTAAAGGCCAATGCAGGTGATGAGAATATTGCCAAAACTGCAGAGAAAGAGAAAAAGAATTTTGCCGGTTCCGAGATCATGGGCAAGAAGCTCGGTGTGATCGGTCTTGGCGCGATCGGGGCCAAGGTTGCCAATGCAGCAATCGCGCTTGGTATGGAAGTGCTGGGCTATGACCCTTATCTTTCCGTCAATGCAGCGCTTTCTTTGAGCCGTCACGTGAGCGTGACCACCAATGTGGACGATATTTATGCGCAGTGTGATTATATCACTGTACATGTGCCTCTTCTGGATTCCACAAAGGGTATGATCAACAAGGATGCCATCGACAAGATGAAGGACGGCGTGATCATTCTGAACTTTGCAAGAGATCTTCTGGCAAACGAAAGCGATGTGCTGGCTGCTTTGGAGAGCGGCAAGGTAGCACGCTATGTATCCGATTTCCCGAATCCGACGACTGCCGGCAAGAAGGGTGTTATCGTTATCCCTCACCTGGGCGCAAGCACAGAGGAGAGCGAGGATAACTGTGCTGTGATGGCTGTTCAGGAGATGATGGATTATCTGGAGAACGGCAACATCAAAAACAGCGTAAATTATCCCGCCTGCGATATGGGAGTATGCACAAAGGCAGGCCGTGTAGCGATTTTCCACAAGAATATCGCAAACATGATCACTAAGTTTACCGCGGAGTTCGGACAGAAGGGTGTAAATATTTCCGATATGACCAACAAGTCCAGAGGAGAATTCGCCTACACGCTGATCGATGTGGAGGAGCCGGTTACCGAGGATACCGTAAAAGCTCTGGCTGCGATTGACGGTGTATTCCGCGTAAGAATCGTAAAATAATAGGATCAGAAACAAGATCATGATCAAAAAACATAAAAGATACAAAATTGAAACAAAAACACATTCACATTAAGGAGGGAGTAAAATGAAAAAATATCTTGCCGAGTTTATCGGAACTTTTACACTGGTATTTATCGGTTGCGGTACCGCGATGCTGGTTGGCTGTGACGCTGTGAACGGCGGCGGTTATATCCTGACTGCATTTGCTTTTGGTCTGGCAATCGTGGCAATGGCTTACGGCGTTGGCAACATTTCCGGTGGTCATGTAAATCCCGCTGTTTCTCTGGGGGTATTGCTGAGCGGCGGTATGAGCGGGCAGGATTTCGTCGGCTATGTAGTGGCACAGGTGCTTGGGGCAACGGCAGGCTCCGCTGTATTGTCCGGAATTTTTTCTCTGGGAAATGTAACGGATATGACCGGTGGTCTGGGCAGTAACGGCCTTGCCGGCGTAAACGGAAATGCAATAGCAGGTATTCTGGTTGAGATCATTTTGACCTTCCTGTTCGTAATCCTGATCCTCGGTGTGACTTCCAAGAATCAGAACCACGGTTCCTTCGGCGGACTGATCATCGGTCTGACTCTGGTAGCCATTCACATCATCGGTATCGGTCTGACCGGTACCAGTGTGAATCCTGCCCGTTCCTTCGGACCTGCTCTGATTGCGGCAATCAGTGGTAATACAGCACCTATCGGTCAGCTGTATGTCTTCATCGTTGGACCTTTGGTTGGTGCAGCGTTGGCAGCATTCTGCTACAAGTTCCTTGAGAGCAAGGATTGATCGTTCCGACAAAATTGCTCACAAAAGTCAAAACAAAAACGGGTGCCGCCATACCTTATGGTGTGCACCCGTTCTTTTTAGTGCGCCTGGCGGCGCACGTTTCTAGTTGTACAAAAGCGGCATATCATCTTTGCCGTCATTGATATCCTTCAGATCCTCCTGTAGCTTTGCCTCTGTCGCACAGGTTGCCTCGCTCTGAATATCCATGTACAGAATAAAAACATCCTGCAAAGACATCTTTTTTTCGTCCGCAATCTCCTGAAAGACCGGCCGAAGCTTCTCAAGCTGCTGGGAGACCGGTACCTTTTGGGGATCGATATCAAATAAGACCTTTTCGCTGTAATCATTGATTCGCTTTAAGATAGACCGTTGTTCCTCTGTCATTTTAATACCCTCACTTTTCTTACATTCGCTGATTCTTTCCGGCTTTTGAATTTCTTTTTTTGATATTTTACCACCGGATGCTTGTTATGTATAGTTTTTTTTGGTAAAATAGTATCTGGATTTTTTACGGAAAACTTATTTTCACAAACAGAAAGGACAAAAAATATGGCAGTTATCAGACCATTTCGTGCATACAGACCGGCCAAAGGTCTGGAGGAAAAAATAGCGGCATTGCCTTATGATGTATATAACCGGCAGGAGGCATGTGCGGTTGTTTCCGAGAATCCCGATTCTTTTTTGGCGATTGACAGAGCAGAGACACAGTTTGGTCCCGAGGTGGACACCTACGCCCCTGAGGTTTATGCCAAGGCGAGAGATATGCTGAGAGAGCAGATCACAGCCGGGAAGTTTGTACAGGAGCAGACCCCTTGTTATTATCTCTACGAGCAGACGATGAACGGCAGAAAACAGACCGGCATAGTGGCCTGCGCATCTATTGACGATTATCTGGAAAATCGCATCAAGAAACACGAGAATACCCGTGCCGATAAAGAGCAGGATCGCATCAATCACGTGGACATCTGCAATATGCAGACCGGACCGATCTTTCTGGCCTATCGCGCCAATCCGGTATTACAGGATCTGACTGCCAGAATAAAGAAAGAACAACCCCTGTATGATTTTGTGTCAGATGACGGGATCGGACACCGGGTATGGATCGTAAGTGCGGAGGCGGAGGTGACACTTATCAGGGACACTTTTGCCGGGATCGAGGATATCTATATTGCGGACGGACATCATCGCTGTGCCTCTGCTGTAAAGGTTGGATTAAAACGCCGTGCCGAGCATCCGGATTATGACGGATCGGAAGAATTCAATTACTTCCTCTCGGTGTTGTTCCCCGATGAAGAATTGAAAATCCTGGATTATAATCGCGTGGTAAAAGATCTGAACGGCTTGACGCCGGCGGAATTTCTGGATAAGCTTCAGGAAAAATTTATAGTGCGCAAAGAAGACGATTCCTTGAAGGGAAAGGGCTATGCGCCGACACACAAGGGCGAGTTCGGCATGTATCTTGAAGGCTGCTGGTATTGCCTGCAGGCAAAGCAGGAGATCCTGAGCGATGATGCGGTGGCAGGGCTTGATGTTTCTATCTTGCAGGATCATCTGCTCGGACCTGTACTGGGGATCGGCGATCCCAAGACCGACAAACGCATTGATTTTGTCGGAGGTATCAGAGGACTCGCTGAGCTGGAACGCAGATGTACGGCAGATGCGCCCGGCCAGGAACCGGAAATGCAGGTTGCCTTTTCCATGTATCCCACATCGATCGGAGAGCTTTTTGCCGTTGCGGATGCAAATCGTTTAATGCCGCCGAAGTCGACCTGGTTTGAGCCGAAGCTCCGGAGTGGGTTGTTCTTGCATGAATTATAAGGGTATTAAGAAAATTGTTAGAGAATAGAGAGGTATTGATCCATGACCAAAAAGTTATACAAGCTGATGAACTGGCCGCAGATCGAAGAGATCATTTACGCGGAGAGTGCAAATCCCCACGAACTTCTGGGACCCCATAAATCGGGCAGCCAGCTGCTCTTGCAGGCCTACTTTCCCGGTGCAAAGTACGTGACCATCGTTTGGAAAGGGGAAGGCAAAGGCGCAACGCAGGAAGATTTCTGGAAGAAAGATTACGCCATGGAAATGGCAGATGAGGACGGCTATTTTGCTGCGCTCATTCCGGCGAAAAGCTTACCGGTTTACAGCTACCTGGTAGAATATGAGGATGGCAGCGAAAAAGAATCTGGCGATCCGTATCGTTTTGCCCCGGTGATCACGGAGGAAGACACGGAAAAATTTGCGAGCGGCATACACTATACCATCTACGAGAAGCTGGGTGCACATCCCATGAAGGTGGACGGACAGGACGGTGTGCTTTTTGCGGTCTGGGCGCCTTCAGCCATGCGCGTCAGCGTTGTCGGGGATTTCAATGCATGGGACGGCAGAGCACATCAGATGCGCAGACTTTGGGACTCCGGGATTTTTGAATTGTTCATTCCCGGCATCAAAACCGGAGAAAACTATAAATTTGAACTGAAATTAAAGGGTGATACAACTTATCTGAAGGCGGATCCCTATGGAAATGCCGCACAGCTGCGCCCGGATACCGCTTCTGTGGTAACTGATCTGAGTGGTTTTGAATGGGAGGATGAGGCGTTCCTGGCGAAGCGCGAGGCTTTCCAGACCGGAAACGCGCCTGTCAGCATCTACGAACTTTATCTCGGTTCCTTTGTGGAGAAAAAGGAAAATGAGGAGTTCGTAAACTACCGCAAGATAGCGCCCGAAGTGATCAAATATGTGAAGAAGATGAATTATACCCACGTGGAACTTATGCCTGTTATGGAGCATCCGTATGATGAATCCTGGGGGTACCAGGTGGTCGGCTATTATGCACCCACCTCGCGTTACGGCACGCCCCATGACTTTATGTATTTTATGAATGAATTGCATAAAGCAGGCATCGGCGTGATCTTAGACTGGGTGCCGGCTCATTTCCCGAAGGATGGACAGGGTCTTGGCTACTTCGACGGAACCTGTCTCTATGAGCATATGGATCCGCGAAAAGGCGTGCACCCGGATTGGGGTACTCTGATCTTCAATTACGGACGCCCCGAGGTGAGCAATTATCTGATCGCCAACGCTTTGTTCTGGGTGGAGAAATATCATGCGGACGGTATCCGGATGGACGCTGTGGCAAGCATGCTTTATCTGGACTACGGCAGAAAAGACGGAGAGTGGATCCCTAATATGTATGGCGGCAAAGAGAATCTGGAAGCCATCGAGATGATCAAACATCTGAATTCTGTAATGAAAAAGCGCAATCCCGGGGTGCTGTCCATTGCGGAGGAGAGCACGGCGTTCCCCAAAGTAACCGGTTCGCTGGAAGAGGACGGTCTGGGCTTTGACTTAAAGTGGAACATGGGCTTCATGAATGACTATCTGGATTATATCAAATATGATCCTTATTTCAGAAGCCATCATCATGGGGAACTTACCTTCAGCATGATATACGCATACAGTGAGAGATTTATCCTGACTTTCTCTCATGATGAAGTGGTTCATGGCAAAGCTTCCATGATCGGGAAAATGCCCGGCGAGCGCGAGCAGAAATTCGCTGCACTTCGTCTGACCTATGCCTATATGATGACTCATCCCGGCAAGAAAATGCTGTTCATGGGACAGGATATCGGTGAATTTGACGAGTGGAATGAAAAACGTGCGGTGGAATGGGAACTCTTAAAGTATCCCGAGCACGCTGGAATCGCAGAGCTGGTCAAGGATCTCAACCATATGTACAGGACTTTGCCTGCTCTTTATCGGATGGACGACAGCGCGGACGGCTTCCAGTGGATCAACAACATCTCCGCCAATGAATGCTATCTGTCCTATGTGCGCAAGACAGACGATCCGGAAGACATGCTTATCGTGGTGGCCAATTTCTCCGGCGTGGAACAGGATATCACCACCGGCGTGCCTTATGAGGGAAAATACAAAGAGATCTTCAACACAGATGAGAAAAAATACGGCGGCAGCGGAGTAGTAAACAGCCGTACCAAGGCGGCGACCGATACGGAGTGGGACGACAAGAGACAGTCCATCACTGTGAAGCTTGCACCCCAGTCCCTGAGCATCCTGCGGTTTGATCCTTACACGGAGGAGGAGCTTGTAAAGGTGATCGAAGAGCGCATCCGCAAGAATACGCCATTGAAAAAGAGTAAGACGACTAAGGCGAAGAAATGAATACAAAAGAGAAGAAAAGCTTTGATCAAATAGCGGAAAAACTGAATGTGCTATGGATATGGGCGGCTCTTGTTTTCATGATCACGATCTTTGAGCCTTTATCTATTTATTTTACAGAGAGAATTGAATTCTGGTTTGACTTTTATACAATGTTTCCGTGTTGCCTTTTGATGTTTGCGGTGATCTTTGCTATAGGCGCAGCCGTGATCGGAATCCTGATCGTGCTTTTGGAACGTTTTCCCAGGCTCCGTGCTGTGATCAGCGGTGGTGTTTTCGGTGTGTTCGCAGCACTTTATCTGCAAGGCAATTTTATGACAAAAGACCTTCCGGTGATCTCCGGAGGTGCAGTGGATTGGTCTGTCTATGGCAGACAGACCGTCCAAAGCTATATTTTATGGAGCATTTGCCTTGTGATCGGCATAGGACTCGCCTATCTGCTGGATGTCAAAAAGATGCAGGCAAAGGTTTTCCGCTATATCGGCGTGTTCGGGATATTGTTTTTTGCCATGACAGTAACGATGCTTGGTATACGGAACAACGGATTTGAGCGGAACACCCTGCAGGTCAGTACTACCAAGGATTTGTGGAAGTATTCCCAGACAGAAAATATGGTGATCCTTGTGATCGATACCATAGACGGCGATGTGGAGGAACGAGCGCTGAGGAATCTGCCGGAATTTGAGGAGACGTACAAGGACTTCACCGACTATACGAATGTGTTGAGCGCCTATCCGTATACGCAATGGGCGCTTCCTTTTCTGGTTTCCGGAAGATGGTATGAATATGACGGGGATTTTGAAGAGTATGTAGGTGAGAGTTACACCCAGAACGCTTTGGTGGATCGGCTGACAGACGAAGACTTTACGTTGGACCTGTACACCAATGAATCGCCCTACCGAACGTGCGATATGAGCATGTATGAAAACATCATGGAGGAGACCGGCAAAGTGAAGTCCAAGGTGGACTTTTGCAAATTATGGCTGCGTCTGGTCGGTTTCAAGTACGCGCCCTATAGTCTGAAGCGGTACAGCCAGATCTTTGCCTGGGAATTCGATGAAACCGGCGAGAATACCACAGAGTATCCAATGATGCAATTCTATGAAAGTAATATCCGGTTTTACGAGGATATTGCTGACGAAACCATTGACAAGTCGCTGACGGAGGATAAGAAATTCAAGCTGATCCATCTGGAAGGCGCACATTTACCGATGTGGTATCGCGCGGATCTGACCTTTGACTATGGGATCGTGACGACCTATTATGAAAATGTAGTGGCATCCAACAATCTTGTGAGCGCATACATTGAAGAATTAAAGCGTCTTGGCGTCTATGACAATACAATTCTGGTCATCACGGCGGATCATGGATTCAATGAGGTGGAAGGGGATTACTATTACGGCAGACAGCATCCCATGTTGTTCATCAAAGGCTTAAACGAACGGCATGACGCAATGATCCGTAATGATGCACCGATTTCCCACGAAGATTTCGGTGAAATGTATCAAAAATTACTGGATGGCGCGGCTTCAAAGGATGTTTTCCCGTATCATGAGGGCGATACCAGAACCAGAAGATATCTGTGGTGTAATGATTCCGATGCAACCGGCTTTGTAGAAGCCTTCACTTCGGACCATGCAAGAGAGGATGACAGTGTGATCGATTCCGGTGTCCGCTACCCCTAGTGGACAACATCGCAGGAACGGGTGTGGAAAGTGGCGAGCCGCAGATTCAGGCTGGCAAGCCGGACGCGAGATTGCGGGAGTGGATGGAGCGAACTAAAGACTTGGGCTGGCAAGCTGGATGTGAGAGCGGAAGATGATGCAGAAAAGATAAGACAGGAGACGGATGGAAGATATGAGCGAATATATGGACTCGCAATATTTAAAACCGAGTTTTTGGGAGAAGGCCTTGGAACAATTAGGAGAAAAGGCCATGAACCTTGGCATGCGCATTTTGTTTGCGTTAGTATTTCTGTTTGTGGGGATGCAGTTGATCAAGCTTGTGCTGCATATCGTGCATAAAGCGATGGAAAAAGCCAAAGCAGATGTGGGTGTGGTGCAATTTGTCAATTCCTTCCTGAAAGCTGCTATGTACGTGATACTTGTATTCATGCTGGCTTCGTACTTCGGTGTGGATGCGGCAAGTATCGTAGCTTTATTGGGAAGTGCCGGCGTAGCAATCGGTCTGGCCATCCAGGGCAGCCTTTCCAATCTGGCGGGCGGTGTACTTATCCTTTTACTGAAGCCTTTTAAAGTGGGTGATTATATTGTGGAAGGAACCTCCGGCAAAGAAGGAACCGTTGTGGAGATCCGTATCTTTTACACCAAACTGGCGACGATGGACAACAAAGAGGTGATTCTGCCGAACGGCAGTCTGGCCAATACCAATATTGTCAATGTCACCGCGCGCAAATTCCGCCGGATCGATGTGCCGGTCAGCATCTCTTACAACGCCGACATCAAAAAAGCTAAAGAGGCGCTGGAAAAAATGCTGCACGATGACGACAAAACCATGAAGGATAGGGAGTTGATCGTCTTTGTGGATAAGCTGGGTGAGTCCGGTATTGATCTGGTTGTACGCTTCTGGGTGAAAAATCAGGATTATTGGATCGGAATGTGGCAGATCACAGAAAAATGCAAGTATACTTTGGACGAAGCCGGCATCGAGATTCCGTATAATCAGCTGGATGTACATATGCGATAATTTATATTTCAAATATAATTTCAAAGAAAAATTGTAAAATCCACAAAAAACATGCAAAAAACAAAATTCTCTATTGCAAAAATGGAAAACACCCTTTATAATGTAACATGTTGATTGCGTATCAGGCACAATCGATAGATGCTGAAATAGCTCAGTTGGTAGAGCACTTCACTCGTAATGAAGGGGTCGTGGGTTCGAGTCCCATTTTCAGCTTAAAAAAGTCCCGAAAATCGGGACTTTTTTATTTGTTGAATATTCAACATCAAAATCAAAATATACTTGTTAATTATTTTGAGAAAGGCTATAAAATCGTCGCGTTTTTTGTGCGTCATTACCTTGAATTGAATGAGTCGTTATGATATCATCAAATCTAGACTTAATAATTATTATAGGCTAAATGGAGGTTGATCATGGCACAGCTTTGGGGAGGAAGATTTACCAAAGAAACAGAAGATAGCGTATTTTCGTTCAACGAATCATTATCCTTTGATAAAAGACTGTTTTATAAGGACATAGAGGGTAGTATCGCTCATGTTGTCATGCTCGAAAAACAAAAGATAATAACTCTTGAAGAGAAAGATGCAATTGTTAAAGGTCTGACATCTATTCAGGAGGATGTAGATAAAGGCAATCTCGAATTCAGTTCTGAATATGAAGATGTGCATAGCTTCGTTGAGGCAAAACTTATAGAAAGAATCGGAGACGCCGGTAAAAAGATGCATACCGGCAGGAGCAGAAACGATCAGGTGGCTTTGGATATGAGACTCTATGTCAGAGAGGAAGTAGCTGCAACTGATGATCTGCTTTATGACCTTCTAAAAGTTATTTATCGTGTAATGTCCGAAAATCTAGAAACTTATATGCCGGGCTTTACTCATCTTCAAAAAGC
>CADBNO010000066.1 GCA_902796105.1 uncultured Lachnospiraceae bacterium
CCGAAAGGGCGGGATGAGATCCTGGACCAGATCAAAGAGCTGCAGACGCAGACCGGCATGACAGTGTTATTGGTGTCGCACAGTATGGAAGATGTGGCGGAATATGTGGACAGGATCATTGTTATGAACCAGGGCAGTGTATTGTTCGATGACACGCCGCACAATGTATTTGCCCACTATAAAGAACTGGAGAAAGTCGGACTTGCGGCTCCGCAGGTGACCTATATTATGAACGCATTGCAGAAAAGCGGATTTCGCGTGGACACCTCCGTCACAACGATCAAAGAGGCGGCGGACGAGATCCTGCGCGTACTCGGTTGAGTATACCGGTAAAGGCATATCGTATACGATGTTTTATGTATGATATATGATACACATGGTGCGATGGAAATTACACGGATGGTGCTAAATACCTTTATAAGATCATGCAGCGCATAGACGGTAAGCCGGATGGGATGATAAGACAGGCGATACGGTAAGCCGGATGGGATATGATAAGACAGGCGATACGGTAAGCCGGATGAGACGATAAGACAGACGATACTGACGAGGAAGTCGGTGCGACAGAGAAATTGGGAGTACTATGTTACGGGATATCACGTTAGGACAGTATTATGCAACTGAATCATTGATACACAAGATGGATCCCCGGGTGAAGCTTGCCGGAACTTTTATCTACATCATAGCGCTGTTCTGCTTCAAGAATGCGTGGGGATATGTGGCAGCCGCCGTTTTTCTCGGGTTGGTGATCGTGTTATCAAAGGTGCCGTTTAAGTTTATGGTAAAAGGAATGAGATCGATCCTGTTCCTGCTGCTCATCACCGTGATCTTCAATCTTTTTCTTACACCGGGCGAAGTGTTAGTTGTCCTTTGGAAATTGAAGATCACAAAAGAAGGCCTTGTGTTGGCGATAACGATGGCAGTACGCCTGACGATGCTGATCATCGGCTCATCCATAATGACGTTGACGACGACGCCCAACAATCTGACGGATGGGATGGAAAAAATGCTGAAGCCTTTGAAACTTTTCAAGGTTCCTGTTCACGAAGTCGCTATGATGATGTCCATCGCGCTGCGGTTCATCCCGATCTTGCTGGAGGAGACGGACAAGATCATGAAAGCACAACTGGCGCGAGGCGCGGATTTTGAGAGCGGAAATCTGCTGAAACGCGCCAAAGCGATGGTGCCGCTGCTGGTACCTTTGTTTATTTCGGCGTTCCGCAGAGCCAACGACCTGGCGATGGCGATGGAGGCCAGATGTTACAGAGGCGGTGAGGGCAGGACAAAGATGAAGCCGTTGATCTATCGGAAACGGGATTACATTGCCTATGCGGTGCTGTTGTTTTATTTTGCGGGAAGCATTGTGGTCGGCAGGCTGCTGTGACAGAAGGCTTCCGACCAATTTCACGGACGGCTTATGCGTTCACGTATGGTTTGGCTGCTGTGACAGAAGGCGATGGAGCAGGATATGATGGATTGTGAAGAAGTCGGAATATTGCGGTAAACAATGCCGGAAAAGCGCAGGGGTGTGTTGAACACAGTGTTTGAAAAGTTGCCGGAAAAGCGCCGGAAACGCGCGATGAGACGGGAGAGTATGATGAGTTTAGAGGACAAGGTGGAAACGGTGGGAGCAGTCAAGCGGGTGCGACTTACGGTAGCCTATGACGGAACCAATTATCACGGCTGGCAGATCCAAAAAAACGGTATCACCATAGAGAGCGAGCTGAATCGTTGCCTTTCGGCACTCCTGCAGGAGCAGATCCGGGTGATCGGTGCCAGCAGAACAGATGCAGGCGTTCACGCTCTGGGCAACATTGCAGTGTTTGACACCCATGCCCGCATGCCTGCGGAGAAAATATCCTATGCGCTGAACCAAAGACTGCCGGAGGATATCCGGATCCAACATTCGGAGGAGGTTGCGGCAGATTGGCATCCCAGATATGCGGCGAGCCGTAAAACATATGAATATCGCATCTATCGCGGTGAGTTTCCCATGCCGGTGAAACGCCTGTATTCCTATTTTACCTATCATGATCTGAACGTGGAAGCCATGCGGGATGCCGCGGTCTATCTGACGGGAGAGCATGATTTTAACAGCTTCTGCCAGACCGGAGCCCAGGTGGAGACGACGGTGCGTACCATTTATACGCTGGAGGTGGAGGAACAGGGGGCGGATCTGGTGATCCGCGTCTGTGGAAACGGATTCCTTTACAATATGGTGCGCATACTTGCCGGGACATTGCTGGAAGTAGGGGAAGGCAAACGAAAGCCGGAGGATATGGAGCGAATCCTACAGGCTTGTGACAGGGCGGCTGCAGGTCCTACTGCGCCTGCACAGGGACTTACCCTGATACGTTATGAATTTGTGTAGGAAGAAGCGGCACAGCGTTCTGCATGACGCAGCGCTCTATATGACGCAACGCTCTATATGACGCAATGCTCTGCATGACGCAGCACTTTGCCGCGCACGACACTCTGTATGTCATAACGTTCTAAAAGGCTTTTGGGGTGAATGATTTACGGTGAACGAAGACAAAGATAAATGTGAAGCAGAAGATGAAGAATAAAAAACATGTGTTATTAAAATATAGCACTTGACATGCCTGATAAGGTATCATATAATATACAACTGTGAC
>CADBNO010000067.1 GCA_902796105.1 uncultured Lachnospiraceae bacterium
ATACAGCTCCTGCAGTTCCGCAGAATAGCTGTCATAGGTATACGCATTGAGAGCCTCATCCCACATATTTCTTCCATACAGCAGAAGCGGCAGCACACTCACCGGCTCCCGCCTGGCAATATCCATGATTTCCTGCGGTGCCCAAAGGCATACCTGCTGCCCCCGCAGCTCCTGCGTCTCCTGCAGCCGGGGCTGCATTTCCTGCCAGACAGCCTTCGCCCGTTCTTTTGCCGCTGTCTCCTCCGGCACATACACACCGCGCGGCCCCATTCCGCCGCTCAGAACCAAAAGCATCACGCAAAACGCCAGAAGGATGACCAAAGACGCAGCTGCCCGCCATCCTCCGCCTTTTCGCAGGTTCTCCTGCAAAAAGACCGTTGCCCCGAAGGCGATCACAAGAGTCATCGGCACAAGACTCCAGATAAACGGATAATCATAAAACGCCGTCTGGTATTTCATCAAGACCGCCGCCGTCACCGGACAAATCGCAAGAACTGCTGCCGCACTCCCGTAATACACCAGTTTTCGCTGTGCCCCCCGGCTTTTTGCCCTGATGAGCAGGTACAGCAGTGCGGCAAGAAACAACGCCGGCAGCTTTCCCGTTCCGATCCAGGCTTCCCAGCCCTGCCATGCAGAGTGAATCCCTTGCAGCAATCCCTACACCTCCTCTCCGACAGCGTTGAGTGTCCTGCGGTTTTTGTCGATCCACCGCCGGACCACAGTCATGCCGAGCACAATTGCCAGACATGCACCCAACCCATAGAGCGTCCATACGATGCAGGCCTCCGCCAATACGCAGACCAGCGCTGTTTTCCATTTATTTCTCAGCATCAGTCCCACCGTGTAAGGCACCAGCACAGCGTTGCGTATCGTGATCCCGCGATACCCGCAATACAACAGTCCGAAACCGTCCAGCCCGAAAGCATAGTTTCCGGCACAGAACACTGCCGCCGTGACCGTCAGGAAAAGCATTCTTCTGTCCCAGTCCTTCTTTTCCGGAAAAAGCACCTTCGCCACAGTCCAATATGCCAGATAGGAAAGACACAACACCGCAACCGGCACCCAGTTCTCTATCCATCTCGCGCACAGACTGCAGCCCCGCAAGGCATCGCGTGTGATCATCCCACCCAGTCTGCACAAAATACCGTAAAAAGTCGGCAGACCCAAAATCTGTATCCGTTTCGGCACTCCGGCTGTGTAGGCCTGTCCCGTGAGCGGATTCACTGTGTATACGCCGTCTGTCTCCAGCATACCGGTCACGGTCTCTATGGTCTGGTCTCCCCTGCGGACCAGCTTCTCCCCGGAAGTGATCGTCATCACCTGAAACAGCACAAGCAGCAAAAACGCTATGCAGATCCCTGCGATCCGCGGCGTGATGTCCTTACCTGTGACGCCGCTCCCGCGCCCGCGCCTGCTGCCTTTGCGATCTGCAGCATTGTGTCTGCCGCCCGTCCGTTTTCCCGTCCGCTTTCCCGCAGTGTCTGCCGCAGCATCCGCTCTCTTTCTCCCAACGATCCGGCCGATGATAAGTGCAGCCGTCGCAACAATCGCCTCCGCTATAAAACAAAGCACCGCATCAGAAAAAGGCCGGTGACCAAACACCGCCAACAGGTGCCCGGTCTCGGCCATTCCCAACGCCAAAAGAAACCCTATGATGATCTTATCCGCCAGCGAACCATTCTTCATATCCGCCGCTCCTTATCTCCCTTGTCTGTCACATCGCCTTGAAATCCAGGCGGACCTTATCGGCGATCCGTGCTATGTACTCACTATTGGTAGGTCTGTCATTCCCCATACGTGCCGAGTATCCAAACATCTCCTCAAACGTGTCTGCATTCCCTCTGTCCCACGATACTTCGATCGCGTTGCGTATCGCACGCTCCACCTTTTGCGACGAGGTCTTGAACCGCTTTGCGATCACCGGATACAGCAGCTTTGTGATGCTGCTCACGGCCTCCATATCCCTTCCCGAAATCAAGATCGCATCTCTCAGATAATGATATCCCTTCAGATGCGCCGGCACCCCGATATCAAGCATAATGCTCGTAATATACTTTTCAAGCTCGATATCCTTCACCGTTGTTATGTCCATGACAGAATCCTCCTTTTCTTCTTGTCGAGTAGTGCTTGTTTTTGTCCCTGCCTGCACTAATTCTATCACAAATGTCGATTCAAAAAAGGTCCATTCCGTCAAAGAATTTCGTCAAAAAAGTACCTTAAAGTAGCTATTTTGACACTTTCGCGTATTTTATTGTACGATTATACATAAATTTCTAAATTTCCTCTTTTACGAGATAGATCGGACGGCGTTTTACTTCCAGGTATGTTCTGGCCAGATACTGTCCCAAGATCCCGGTACAGAAAAAGTTGATCCCGCTGGTCAGCAAAATGATGCATACCATGGATGGCCACCCTGAAACCGGGTCGCCAAAGATCAGTTTCCGCACGATGATAAAGAGGATCATGATAAACGCCACGATGCACATCACCACACCCATAACCGAAGATATCATAAGCGGCGCTGTGGAAAATGCGATAATCCCGTCGAAAGAGTACATGAGAAGCTTCCAGAAATTCCATTTGGTCTCTCCTCTGGCCCGCTCCACGTTCTCATACTCCAGCCATTTGGTCTTAAAGCCGACCCAGCCGAAGATTCCCTTTGTAAACCGGTTATACTCCTGCATGGAAAGGATCGCATCCACCATCTGTCTGGTCATCAGCCTGTAATCCCTGGCCCCGTCCATCATCTCCGTCTTGGAGATTTTTTTCATCAGGCGGTAAAACCGTCTGGCGAAAAAGCTGCGGATCGGCGGTTCCCCTTTTCTGCTGACACGCCTTGTGGCCACGGAATCATAGCCTTCTTTGAGTCCCGCAAACATTTCCGGCAAAAGGCCCGGCGGATCCTGCAGATCCACATCCATGATCACGACATAATCCCCTTTGGCCTTCTCAAGCCCGGCAAACATCGCCGCCTCCTTCCCAAAATTCCGGGAAAAGGACACCAGATGCACTCTCGGATCAGCCTCAATGATCTTCTTGACCTCCGCCACAGTTGCATCCCGCGACCCGTCATCTATATACAATAATTCCAGATCGATCCCTTCCTGCAGGAAAAAAGGATCGTTCTTGATCAGTTCTTCATGAAACAACGCCACACTGTCTTCCTCGTTATAACAAGGCACAATGACACTCAAAAGACTCATATTCCCTCCCGGGCCGGACCTGTTACTTCCAGTCTGACCGTATCTATATCCAAGTATACTATCCATTCGAAATTTGCGCAAGAACAATATCTTTTATGGACTTTTCTCTTCAAATGTTCTATACTTAGATATAACGTCAGGAGGAATATTTACATGAACTTTTTTCAAGGCTTATTCAGCAATACGATTTTTATCAGTGCAGCCAGTGGCTGGCTGATCGCACAGATACTGAAAACAGTCATTCATCTGTATTTTACCAAAACATTTGTAGCGGAGCGTCTGGTCGGGAGCGGCGGTATGCCCAGTTCTCATTCCGCCACCGTCTGTGCCCTGTGTACCGCTACCTCTTACGAATACGGATCAGACAGTTTTGAATTCGCCATTTGTCTTATCGTCGCTCTGATCGTTATGTACGATGCCATGGGCGTCCGCCGGGAAACCGGGATCCAGGCCAGCCTTCTGAATAACATCATCGAGACCTTTTCCGAGATGGGGCATAGCGAATTTGACGCCACGGAAAAGCTGAAAGAATTTGTGGGGCATACCCCCCTGCAGGTAGTTGTCGGTGCGATCCTCGGCATCCTGATCGCCACCGGGATCCATTATCTGGTTTAATATTTTATGAGGTTTACATAAGATGGTCAGAAGTTCCAAACGATATATTTCCGTTTCTATAGTAATGTTTCTGCTGTTGACCGGATGCAGCCTGCATCCTGACACATCAGATCCCTCCTCATCAGAATCCCGTTTTTTTCATGAACCGGGCATGTTCCATGAGACGTCATCTTCCGCTGCACCGGATTCTTATGAATCCAACATTCATATCGTCACAGAGGATGATACAGTACCTCCCGCGGACAATATGGTACGCAGCCGGCTGACAAACGAGTGGATCGATGAGGATATCGCCGGGACACGTCCTATCGCCGTCATCATTCCCAATGAATCGGCAGCGCTGCCCCACTATAATCTTTCCAAGGCATCCATCCTTTACGAAGCCAATGTTGAGGGACGAATGAGCCGTCTGATGGCTGTTTATGAGGACTGGGAGCCTTTAGTCCGCATCGGGAATATCCGCAGCGCCAGAACCTATTACGCCTATTGGGCTTTCGAGTGGGATGCGTTTCTGGTGCATTACGGCGGTCCCTACTATATCAACGAACTGATGGCGGAGCCTACCACTGAAAATATCAATGGTCTGGCCGGCTCCGAAGAAGCCTTCTATCGTTCAAAGGATCGCTCGGAACCCCATAATGTATACGCAGACGGACAGACCCTGCTCAAGAGCATCGAGAAGCACAACTATTCGTTATCCTACCGGGATCTGACCGATGATACGCATTTTCAGTTTGCCACCAAAGCGGCTCCCAACAGCCTTACCCAGTATGGCGAACACGCCTACAACGCAACCTACATCGACCTTTCCGGATGCTATCCGTTGACCAGATGTTATTTTGATTTTAATGAAGATGACGGTTTATACTATCGTTTCCAGCATTTGTCCGGCAGTGTCGATCAGCCCCATAAGGATGCAGACGGCACACAGCTGGCTTTCAAAAATATCCTGATCCAATACATTAAGCAGGATGTCATGGATCAAAAAGGATATCTCGCCATGCAATGTCACGACAATACCAAGGATGGCTGGTTCTGCACTAACGGAAAAGCGATCCACGTCACCTGGGAAAAAGATGCGGACTACAGCGCAACAAAATTCTACGATGACGCCGGCAATGAAATTGTGTTGAATACCGGGAAAACCATGATATGCGTGGTGAAAGAAACCGATTCCCTGACCTTCCGCTGACAAACACAAAAAGAAAAAAGACAGATAGGCAAGGGCTGCTGCCCCTGATATCTGTCTTTTTGTTTTACATTTATCTGATCATATCTTTCTGTTCTTATGCGCCGCTCATATCTGCCTTCTCATATCTGCCTTCTCTTGCACGCGTTTTCTATACGCCCAATCCCAGACGATTGATCGCGGAAAAGATCGCACGCACGGAAGCTCTCGTAATGTTGGAGCTCACGCCTACGCCGTAAGTCACGCGTCCGGTTTCACTATCCAGCAGGTGAATATATGCCGCAGCCTGGGAATTCGCACCGCTCTGCATTGCATGCTCCTCATAGTCAAGCACTTTGATGCGAATGCCAAGCTCCTCCGCCAATCCTCTCTGCACGGCATCGATCGGTCCGTTTCCGACCGCCTCGAATGTCTTTTCCACACCTTTATTGGTATAGGCTACTGTCACCTTCGTGTCAAACTCCGTCTTCACCGAATCGCTCAGGTCATCCACACGCAGCTTTCTGAAATGGATCGGCTCCTTCTGATCCAGATACTCCTGGCGGAACGTATCCATGATCTTTTCAGGAGAAACCTCGCCCTGTTCCTCCGAGATCTTCTGGATCACATTTGCAAATTCCTTCTGCATCGCCTTGGGCAGCTTGAAGCCGAAATAGGTATCCATCACAAACGCCACACCGCCCTTGCCGGACTGCGAATTGATACGCACGATCGGCTCATAATCCCTGCCGATATCCGAAGGGTCGATCGGCAGATAAGGAACCTGCCAGATCTGGGTATTTCTCTCCTTCATCGCCTGCACGCCCTTATTGATAGCATCCTGATGTGAACCGGAAAATGCGGTGAACACCAGCTTTCCTGCATAGGGATGTCTCGGATGAATGGGAAGCTTACAGCAGCGCTCATAAATCTCAATGATCTCGTTCACCTTTTCAATATTTAACTCCGGGTTGATACCCTGTGAGAACATATTATATGCGATATTCAAAACATCCACATTACCGGTACGTTCGCCGTTTCCAAACAATGTCCCCTCAATACGGTCAGCACCGGCCAACAGCGCAAGCTCCGCCGTAGCGACACCCGTTCCTCTGTCATTGTGCGGATGTACACTGATGATCAGGCTCTCACGATTCTCCAGATGCTTGATCATCCATTCAATTCTGTCGGCAAATACATTGGGCGTAGTCATCTCCACAGTAGACGGGAGATTAATGATCATTTTATTCTCCGGTGTAGGCCCCCACTCCCGGATCACTGCATTGCAGATCTCCGCAGCAAACTCAGGCTCGGTGCCTGTAAAGCTCTCCGGGGAATACTCTAAAATGATCTTGCCCGGAAACTTTGCTGCACGTTCCTTTACCATGCGGGTTCCTTCCAGCGCGATGTCAATGATCTCCGGCTTATCCTTGTGGAATACCACATCTCTCTGCAGGGTGGATGTGGAATTGTAAATATGAACCACCGCCTGCTTGCAGCCTTCGATAGACTCGAAGGTTCTGTCGATCAGCTCCTCACGACACTGGGTCAGCACCTGTACCACCACATCATCCGGGATCATTTTCCGTTCGATCAACTGACGCAGGAAATCATACTCGATCTGGCTTGCTGCAGGAAAGCCGATCTCAATCTCCTTGAATCCCAGCTTGATCAGAAATTCAAACATCTCAATCTTCTCACTCACTACCATGGGGTCAATGAGCGCCTGATTTCCATCGCGCAGATCCACACTGCACCAGATGGGCGCTTTCGTAATCTCCTTGTTCGGCCACTCCCGCTCCGGGTAATCCATGACCGGATTTTTCCGATATCTCTGATAATTCAACATATCTGGTTCTCCTCTCCAATCCCTTCTGTCTTTTGGGTCCGGCGCTCTAAGCCCTTACGTGAAGACAGCTCATCCGAATAGGATGAGCTGTCAATCGATCATTCTCCCAAGCCGTTTTCCACAGCCGTGACCAGGGCTTTGAGCGCTTCAGCCTCGTCTTCCCCTTCACATACAAATTCAATCTCATCACCACATTTGACACATGCTCCCAGCACACTGAGAACACTCTTTGCATTTGCCGTACTTTCACGAAACGTGAATGTGATCAGCGATTTAAATTGCATTGCTTCCTTGCATAGAATCCCCGCCGGTCTCAAATGCAAGCCAGTTGGATTTTTAATAACTACTTTCTGACTCACCATATGCGTACCCTCCACTCCCCGTACCGCACAGGCGCATCCCCATTCAAGTCTGTTCCCTGACAGCTCCGGGTGCCCCCGCCTTCTCTGCGGCACTGATACATCTCACTATAAATATAGCATGATTACCCTGGATAAACAAGTTATTTTTTGACTAATCCTCTGCTTAATCCTCAGCTTCACTGAACACGACCTTTACATGGATCACATTTTTCATGGTGACCGCATCACCGATCTGGAATGTCACCGGCAAAGAATATGTACCGATGCGCAATTTCTCTATCTTCTGCGATGTCATCCACGCACCGACGTCTATCTTACCCTTGATACCGTTCAGCCGGAGCTCCTCAATATCCGCTGCAAGCCCGGACAATTCCAGTGAAAACTCCGGATCATCCGCCAGGCTGATCTCTGCATCATATCCGGACGGCACATTGCTGAACGTAATGTTGGCCGCCGGAACCGTTACTGTACGTTCTACAATAGCTTCCACCGGAACCGTTATGGATACTTTGCCGTTATATGTGCTGTCACCCAGCTTCGTATTATCCGGCAGATACTCCCTGATATCCACGACAAATGTCTTATCCTCTGTGGCGCCTGTCACATCCAGAACTCCCTCCGGGATCGTAATACCATAAGCTCTGGAAAGGGAATAAAGGGAACCTGCCAACTTCACACTCTCCACATCACACGTCGGATCTGCGGAAATCATATATCCCTTTTCCGGAGCGCCCGAGACAGTAAAATAGACCGGAACCTGCTTTACCGCAAGCACTTCAACAGACATCTTCACATGATCCACATTTTTACTGATCTTGTTCTGCTCCAGCACGTTGCCTGCCGCATCATACAACGTGATATCCACATTTGCGGTCAGGTTGCCTGTCGCATCGGTCACATCGATCTGTGCACCGGCATATCGGATCTGATCCACAATGGACTTAGGACCGGAGACTTCGATACGGTTCTGATCCGGCACCATGGCTGTGACAACATACCCGTCCGCAACCGTTCCCACCGTCGTACAGTTGAGGGATACATACTTGCTGGCTTTCTCCTCAATATTCAGTTTAACGGACTCAGGAGTGCCCTTGATCTCCGTCACGCCGCTTACCGTAGACACAGAGAGATCTATCGGTACCGTATTGAGCTCTGTAATTTTACTGACATCCGCTTCCGCTACAATATCGCTGCTCCTGAGCTGTGAGAGCACACTCTTCGGCGCCGTCACCGTAACCCGGACCACATTGGTATTATCCAAAACCTCATATACCTTGTTCTCTTCATCCAAAAGCTGGGTATTCGTCAGTCGGACTACCACATTACCCATATCCTGATCGTCCTTGGGATCTCCGATCTCTACCACCAAAAACCACAAAAGAAATGCCAGAGCCAGAGATATCAGCTTCAAAGCCCAGTTATTTGTTAATCTCTTCAGAATCCGCATCCTTTGCTCTATTCCTTCCTTTCCGTTTCGTCTTATTCTCCTCATCGCCGGTCCGCATATTGTGCATCAGGAATGTCCTGAGATTCTCCGCATCCAGATTCCGGCTCAGTTCTCCTTCGTATGCCACGCTGACCCTTCCTGTCTCCTCAGACACAATGACAGTGATGGAATCCGACACCTCCGATATTCCCACACCGGCACGGTGTCTTGTGCCCAATTCCTTACTCAGGGCCAGATTATCTGACAACGGAAGATAACACGTTGCCGCAACGACCCTGTTGCCCCGCACGATCACTGCCCCGTCATGCAGCGGTGTATTTTTCTCAAAAATATTGATCAGCAGCTGATTGGTCACCAGACCGTCCACATCGATTCCCGTCCGCACATAATCCTGCAGGGATACGCTCTTCTCGATGACGATCAGCGCACCGGTGCGCACTTTCCCCATCTCCATACACGCCTTCACGATCTCTCTTACGGTCTCCTCAGAAAAGCCCTCGTAACTGCGTACCGTACTCGGGATAATGTTGGTCAGGATATTCTTTCGCCCCAATTCCTCCAGCGCCTTGCGCAATTCAGGCTGCAGGATGACCACCAGAGCTGTCACCGCAATTCCCAGCACATTCTGTGCCATCCACAGGATCGTGTTCATCTTAAAGATCGAGGCAATAAATAAAAAGCCGCCAATCACAATTAGACCCTTCAGCAGGGTCCACGCTCTTGTGGCTTTCATCCATACCAGGACATAATACACCAACAGGGCAATGATCAGAATCTCCAATACATCCCCCAAATCCATGATCGTCCCGTACACACTGAAATTTCTTAAATAATCTATCACCTCGTCAAAACGGCGCATGTTTTAAAACAACTCCTCGTCCTCATCATAATCTTCGTAATCTTCATAATCATCTTCACTGATCGTCACACTGCGCCTGGCACTTCCCGCATTTCTGGCTGTCTGCGCGTTCCTGCTTCCCCCCGAACTTCTGCCGTAATACTCGTCCCCGCCGCGTTTTGTGTTGATCCGCTTCACGGTCTTGGTAGGTGCCGCCACCGTCATCTTCGGAACCGCTTTCACATAATAATAATATTCATCGTCCTCAAACTGAACCCTCTCCGTCCGGCTGTGATCCACACAAAAGCGGAAGAATTCGATCACCTTCGCGATCAGCAGCGCTACGATGCTGCCCAGGATCGCGCTGAGGACTGAAAGATTGGTATCATAGATCAGATCTCCCACAAGCAGGATCAGCAGATCCAGTATAGCTCCGGTGACCATAGCGATCGTCCAGGAATAATCGATCGACATCCTGCGCACCAGATAAACCACGATCACAGTGATAGCAAAAGCGATCACCATCACGACCATTGCCTTATTCTGCAGGAGCGAATCGACGATCAGCCTGAGCTTCGACGTTATATCCTCAGCATTCATCGCCCGGATCGCCGGTACACTGCTCTTTACACCGGCCATCAGAAAGTAAATGATCACTCCGCATCCCACCGATACCGCCGAAGCAGGTGTTCCCAAAAGTCCCATCGCGATCGGCATCACATACGGTATTTTCAAAAAAGCCAGAAGAGGCGTCAATACCACTACAAGCGAGTCCTTGGGACTAAACCGGAAGAACAACAAAAACATCAACAGATAAATGACCAGTCCGAACAGGGCAACCTCCACAGAAACCGCATACATATGCAGCACCGAGAACAGGGATGCAAATAAAATAATACAGCCGGAAGGTAAAAAAGAACACATCAGCGAGGCGATCAGCACAATAGCAATATTATTGATCTTTGACATATACCCCAGCTCACTGTTGACCGATACCAGCACGACAAAAGCGATCAAAAACTTGATCAGCGGCTTGATCAGAACTTCATTTCTGGCATAAATTTCTTTTATTTTATCCCGCAATTCCAATAACGCTGTCATTCTACTCTCCTCAACGCTCCCCGTACAGGGAATGTAATTTTTTCAAATTCTGCTGGTACGTCTTCAAACTCCTGCGCGCCTTCGAATATTTATACGCACAGATAAAGTAAGAGATCAGACCATATACAAGCACAGTGATCCCGTAATATGTCAGCACTGACTTGGCAAAACTGATCAGGTCCATCTTGTAGATGTCCTGCATAAAATCTTCAAATTTGTAAAAAACATACAACGCAAACAGCATTGCAAACGCAATGGTGGCACTGAATATAGACTTTAACACCTGAAGCGCAATGTAGTCGCTGCGGAAATAATTGATGATCTTCATATTCCGCCTTCCCTCATGTTCTTCGTAGGAAGCCAGCTTGGTCATCAAAATGACCCTCTCTTCATTGATCATAACTGCTCCTTAATTATCCTGACGGAATCTCATTCTCGCATTCGAGTCCTTCTTATAAAGCGTGGGCTGTGCAGGCTTGCTGTTATTGATCAGACTCTGCATATTATTTGCCATGGAAGTTCTGCACTTGTCACAGAATCTGCCGCTGCGGATCGGTGTACCGCAGCTCTCACATTCCAAAACAAACGCTGCATCCGAAGCAAGCTCCAGTCTCTCCTCACGCAGCCACTGACGGATCTGCTGCACATCCACGTCACAATCCTCCGCAATCTGCGGCAGCGTTGCTCTTCCGTGCTCCTCAATGTACTTTTTAACCTCCTGGAACTTCTCCTCCAGAGCCTGCCTGCACGCCGGACAGAGTATTGGTCCGTTCACATAGTTAAAAATCCTTCTGCAACCCCTGCATGTTCTTACATCCATGGTCATAACCCTCCCGTTTTCTCCCGTTTCTCTGATCCGGATTCCAAAACCGCACTCCCCCGAACCATCAAGCCAGACTTTAAATACCCGCGCCGCACGCCAGCGCAATATAATAAACCCGTTCAACACCGGCCTTTTTCAACACCCGCGCCGCTTCATCCACAGTGCTCCCCGTGGTATAGATGTCATCAATGATTATAGCTGTTTTTAATTTTACATCATTTTCGCCGATAATAAAAGCTTTTTTCAAATTATTTTGACGTTCTGCCGGATTTAACAGTTTTAACGGCGTTGTATCTCTGATCCGACGCAGATAATCTGCTGCTACCGGGATTCCGGTCCGGGTTCCCAAAGCCTTCGCCAAAAGCTCGGCCTGATTATAGCCACGCTTGCGAAAACGCCTTTTGTGCAAAGGGATGGGGATCAGTGCATCCGGCTTTATCTGCCGGATAAAGCTGCCCAGATGTTCAGCCATTTCCTCGCCGAAAAAATCCGCATACTCCCGTCGTCCGCCATACTTCAGACGATACACACAGCCGGCTACACTCTCGTACTCATACAATGCCCTGCCCCGGACAAAGCTGTGCCGGATCCGCCTGCAGTCCTCGCAGAACTCTCCCTCACTCTGCAGTTTTTTGCCGCATTTCATACAATAGGGCGGGGTCAGCAGTTTCAGTTTCTTCCTGCATGCGGGACATATCTTCTCGCCAAACGGAGCGGCAATATCATCACAGACCGGGCACCGCAGCGGAAACAGCAACTGCTTCACCAGCTTTCCCGCCAGCTTTCCTGCCTGTACAATCGTCATCCGACCACCTCACATATCCTGTCCTTCAACCCGGTATATCTCTTATTTTCATCTGTATTATCGATCATATCCCCGACGGTCCTGCTGCTGCCAAGCACCATCACGCACTGCTTTGCCCGGGTGATCGCCGTATACAGCAGATTGCGGTTGAACAGCATTTTCGGTCCGGACAGCAGCGGGAGCAGTACTGCCGGATACTCGCTGCCCTGAGATTTATGGATCGTTATGGCGTAGGATAATTCCAGCTCGTCCAGCATGCCGAACGGATAGATCACCTGTTTATGTTCATCATACTCCACCACCAGCTCCGCCAGACTCTCACGGATCGTTACCACACGCCCCATGTCTCCGTTGAACACACCGGTTCCCTGATCTACCACAATACCGTTCTTCCCCGTTATCTCCCATCCAAGCTGATAATTATTTTTGATCTGCATTACCTTGTCACCCTCCCGAAACAGCGTATCACCGTGAAGATGCTCCTGCTTTCCGGGTGCCGGCGGATTCAGATAGCGCTGCAATATGCCATTCAATGTCTCGCAGCCCAGCGCACCGCGCCGCATAGGCGTCAAAACCTGAATATCTAACGGGGTTGCATTCACATATCCCGGAAGCTTCTCGCTGATCAACTGGATCATATGTTTATAAATGACATTCACGTCATTTCTTTCCAGGAAGAAAAAATCCTTTGATTTGTTGTCCAGTGCAATGTGCTCACCCATATTGATCTTGTGCGCATTGACAATGATATCGCTCTCCTGCGCCTGTCTGAAGATCTTGTTCAACACTACCGCCGGAAACTTCCCGCTGTCCATGATATCTTTTAATACCCGGCCCGGCCCCACACTGGGAAGCTGGTCCACATCTCCGACCAGAACCAGTCTGGTTCCCGGCACTATAGCCTTTAGCAACGCATGAAAAATATGGATATCCACCATGGACATCTCATCGATGATGATCACATCGGCTTCCAGCGGAGATTGTTCATTTCGCTCAAATCGTATCCGACGGTTATCCTCATCGGAAAGCCCGCTGTTCAGCTCCAGCATCCGGTGGATCGTGCGGGCTTCAAATCCGGTTGCCTCCGTCATGCGTTTTGCCGCCCTGCCGGTGGGTGCCGCCAGCATAATATCCAGCCCCTCCGCCTCAAAATATCTGAGCATCATGTTGATCGTCGTGGTCTTACCGGTTCCGGGACCGCCGGACAATATGAACACACCGTTGCGGATACTTGCCATCACCGCGCTGATCTGTAATTCATCAAGTTCCATGGAATGCTCGATCATCATCTTTTCCAGCCGGCTGCGCATAGCAGCCTCCTGAGACGGAAGTGCCTCCGCTTCCCACATGGGCAGATTCAGATCATGCAGCATCACCGCACATTCCAACTCCGTGCGGTAAAGATTCGCCGCATAGACCTGCCCCTGCCGGATGACCAGCTTTTTATCCATGACCATATTTTCCATCTGCGGCAGGATATTCTCCTGTGCTACCCCCAACAGCGCAGCCGCCCGTTCCATCAGGATCTCATCCGGCAGATATAAATGTCCCTCCGCTACGGCCTGCATTAGTACATAGAACACGCCGCTTCGGATCCGATAGTCCGAATCCGTGTGCACCCCCAATCTTGAGGCGATCTCGTCCGCGATCTTGAAGCCCACACCTGAGATATCTTCCGCAAGCTTATAGGGATTGTCCTGCATCACCCCATACAATCCGTCACCGTAGGTACGATAAATCTTCACCGCCAGAGTGTTACTGATGCCGAATTGCTGCAGATAAACCAGCGCATTGCGCAGATCCCTTTTTTCCTCCATCTGCACACCGATATCCTGTGCTTTTTGCAGACTGATCCCCTTGATCTCCGCCAGCCGCTCCGGCTCTTCCTCGATGATCCGAAACGTATCCTCCTTAAATTTCTTCACGATCCGTGCAGCTAACGCCTCCCCGATCCCCTTGATGGCGCCGCTGGCCAGATAGCGTTCCATGCTGTCGCAGTCATCCGGCGGAATCGTCCGGTAACTGCTCACCTGAAACTGCAAGCCATGAATCGGATGGGTCACATATTCCCCTTCCGCCTCTATCTTTTCCCCCGGAGACAGCTCAGACAGAGTGCCCCTGCATGTGATCTCGTCATCTTCCGTGACCAGACATACGACGGCATAGCCGTTTTCGCTCTTCCGAAAGATAAAATGATCCATATACCCTTTTATCGTTTCCATATCTTTTTACTGTTGTCCTGACCTTTTGTGTAGATTTCCGATCCGGAAAGAATTGTCCTCTGAAAGGTGTATCTCTGCGAAAAGAATCTGCAGACAGCCTAGGAAATGCTGTCTGCAGGAGTTCCTATATTCCGCTTCATCTGTTCGTACAGCATCTGCGCCAGTCCCAAACTGTTCGTCTCTGTAGACTCCGACGCAATATTCTGTATCATCTCGTCCTTAAAATAGTCCACCAGTTTCCCGTTGGAAGACGAACTGTCGCTCTCGGGAATCGTCTTCATCATCTCCTTGAACATCTGCTCGAGGAAATAAGACTCAAACTGTTTACAGGCATCCATTAATTCTTTATCCGACGCCTTGCTGTAGTCACCATCTTTCAGCTTGCTCTCCAGTTTAGAAGCTGC